>JAITAH010000127.1 GCA_031284225.1 Dysgonamonadaceae bacterium
GCCCCCAGCAGGGTATAGAGCGAGAAATAAAGCAGATTCATGCGCGCCAAGCCGGCCGGAATCGAAATCAATTGCCGGATAACCGGTATCAGGCGACCGATAAACGTGGAAATATTGCCGTGCCGGTTGAAATAATCTTCGGATTTCCGGATTTTCTCGCGGTTCAACAGGCACAGCCGGCCGATTTTGCTGTCGGCAAACGCATAAACAAACGGGCGCCCCAGCCACAGGGCTAAAAAATAATTGAAGTAGGCCCCGATCATGGAACCCAGAGTCGCAAACAGGACAATCAGGTAAACGTTCAGCGGGCTGTCCGGCTTGCTGGCTATATAGGCCGCCGGCGGCACAACAATTTCGGAGGGAAGCGGAATAAACGAACTTTCGACCGCCATCAGCGCCGTGAGGCTGTAATAGTTCATGTGGGCATCGTACCACTGTTCTACTTGTTGAATAATCGACAGGGAATCGCCGGATAGCGGTTGCGCTTGCAGACCGGATGAAACGATTATCACGAAAAGGAGCAGGATGATTTTTTTCATTCTGTTAATTCTTTATTGTTCTAACGTAAAATCCAATTGTTTTTTCTCTAAATTCGCCCGGGTTACCCGGATGCGTATCGGGTTACCCAAGATGTAACGTTTTTTTGTTCGCTTACCGATCAGGCTGTAGGTTTTTTCGTCGAACTCGTAAAAATCGTCGTTCAGTTCGCGGATGGGAATCATGCCTTCGCAATGGGTTTCGTTCAGTTCGACGTACAAGCCCCATTCAGTTACGCCGGAAATGATTCCATCGAAAATTCGTCCGACTTTATCGGCCATAAATTCGACTTGTTTGTACTTGATCGAAGCCCGTTCGGCCTGAGAAGCCAAGGTTTCCATGGTGGAACAATGCTTGCAGCAGTCTTCGGTTTTTGGTTCGGAAACCGAACGTCCGCCAATCAAATAGCGTTCCAGCAACCGGTGCACCATCATATCGGGGTAGCGGCGAATGGGCGACGTGAAATGCGTATAATAATCGAACGCCAAGCCGTAATGGCCGATATTGACCGTTGTATAAGTCGCTTTGGCCATTGTGCGAACGGCAACCGTTTCAATCAGGTTCTGTTCTTTTTTCCCCTGCACTTCGCTCAGCAAGCGGTTGATGTTTCGGGAAGTTTCGTTGTTCTTTTTGCCCGCATCTTTTTCTTTGATCTTATAGCCCAGCCGGCGAACGAATTGCATAAAATTGGCCATTTTTTCCGGATTCGGCTCATCGTGCACCCGATATACGAACGTTTTGGCCTTTACTCCTTTCTGCGTTTTACCGACAAATTCGGCGACGGTTCGGTTTGCCAGCAGCATAAACTCTTCGATGAGGCGGTTGGCGTCTTTTTCTTCGCGGAAATACACGCGCAGGGGTTTCCCGTTTTCGTCGATATCGAATTTTGCTTCATCGCGTTCAAAGTTGATGGCTCCGTGCGTGAACCGTTTTTCCCGCAGGATTTTGGCCAGACGATTCAAATCGAGAAGGGCTTGTTCTATTTCGTCGTGAGCGGTATTGGCTTCGATAATTTCCTGCGCTTCGTCGTAGTGCAGCCGGCGATCGGAATTAATCACGGTGCGCCGGATGCGATATTGCCGGATTTCCGCCCGGTCGTTCAGTTCAAAGATGACGGAAAAACACAATTTATCTTCCTTCGGGCGCAGGGAGCAGAGGTTATTGCTTAACAGTTCGGGAAGCATGGGAATCGTTCGGTCCACCAGATAGACCGAGGTAGCCCGTTCGGAGGCTTCCTTATCAATGGCGGTTTCGGGTTTCACGTAGTGCGTAACATCGGCGATATGCACGCCGACTTCCCAAGCGCCGTCCGGTAATTTTCGGAGCGACAGGGCGTCGTCGAAATCTTTGGCGTCTTTCGGGTCGATGGTAAACGTAAGGGCAGAGCGGAAATCTTCTCGGCTCGCTATTTCCTCGCGGGAGATTTGCGACGAAATTTTCTTAGCAGCCCTTTCCAGCGCTTCCGGATAACTGTACGGCAATCCGAATTCGGCCAGAATAGCGTGCATTTCGGCGTGATTATCGCCCGTATCGCCCAAAATATCCATCACTTCGCCGACCGGGTTTTTGGCTTTGTTCGGCCATTCGACAATCCGCACGACTGCTTTTTGTCCGGTTTTTCCGTCTTTGATTTTGTCTTTCGGAATAAAGATATCGTTGGCCCAGAGTTTACTGTCCACAATCAGGTAAGCGTAATATTTGGAAACTTCCAATACGCCCACCACCGTATCTTGCCGGTGTTGAAGAATTTCGATGACTTCCGCTTCCGGTTCGCGACCTTTGAGACGGGCAAAAATCTGTACCCGCACGCGATCTTTGTTCATTGCAAAGAGGGAATTGCGTTCGGCTACAAAAATAGGATTTCCGCCGGTGTCGGGAATAAACGAGTTTTTGCCGTTCGATCGCCGTTCAAAAATGCCTTCGGCGATACTGCAAATATTATTCAGCCGATACTTGCCGCGATCGGTCTGCACTAAATATTCTTCCGATAAAAGGGTTTCGAGGATGGAAGCGATCATTCCTTTTTCGTTCGGCGAAGCGGCTTCGATGCCGGCGCCGATTTGTTTGTAGTTCAACACTTCATTCGGATGGTTATTAAAATAACTGACTACCTGTTGGGTGATTTCCCGCTTGTTTTTCTGTTGTTTCTGCGGTTTGTTTGCTTTGATTTTCTTTTTTACCATATTTTTCTTTAATCGATTGTGCAAAGGTAGATTTTTTCTCACAGATAGCAACTATTTTTTACGCTCTCGCCGGGAATGTGCCTGGCTAATCATCCGCCGGATGCGGATAATCAGTTTCCGTGTAGGCCGTTCGCGCAAAAACGATTCGACATGGCGTTTTTTCTTTTCTTCAAAAATATCTTCAAAATCAATCAGGATACCGGTTTCTTCCACATCGCCGAATGTTTCGTTAACCGCGGTTCCGAATACCCGCATCGACGGCGACAGATTCATATAGGCGCTGACTAAGGGCGGAATATTGATGCCGAAATTCCGGACTTCCTGATTCAGAATCTTGTAATCTTCCTTATACGTATCATGGTTGAAAAGTTCGGCTAATTTCCGGTAATCCATATTGGTTTTTAAGGGATGAATCGGGGTGATCAAGGTGGATGGATCTTTGAAATACTTATCCAAGAAAAACAAAATCATGTTACGGGCTTCCGTATTGTAGGTATTGTACATGGTTACTTTTCCGAAAAAATAACGGAAATCGGGGTCTATCACCGACAAAGCGCCTAATCCATCCCACAAATTATCCAACGCGAACAGGCCTTTGGCTCCGAATTTGCTGGACTGATAATCTAAGGAAA
This sequence comes from Dysgonamonadaceae bacterium, assembly GCA_031284225.1. The sequence goes on from JAITAH010000127.1 coordinate 3,353, forward strand.
CAAACGACCGGCCTAATTCGACCATTTTCGGCAAATATTCTTCGATGAATTTCCGGGAAAAATGGAACAACTCGCAAGTGGCAATATTATCCGGCTGACCATTCAAGTCGAACGAAATCTCATTGCCGCAACGGAACCGGTAGCCTCCTAAAATTTCCTCTTCCTGCGGATCCCATACAATCAGTTGCCGGTAAGGCGTTTCCATCGTATCAAACTCGTCGATATCGGTGGATTTACCTGTTCCTCCGCCATAGTGCCGGAAGGCGATTTCGCGTAACCGCCCTACTTCGAGCATCAGGTTGGGAGCGTTGTGCGCCGTAAACAAATAAATCTCATTGCCCGACTTGTTGGTTTTTCGGAAAAGTTTGTCGATCGTCAGTTCCGACTTCAACACTTCCCGGTCTATTTTAGGTATAATTTCATCCATCGCAATGATTGCCAATTATTTAATCGTGTTATAAATTCTGTTTTCCATTTCTTCTGCCCACTGTTGCGGCGTTTTCGACGCATCGAACGTTTGCCAGGCAATCGGTTTGCCAAAATACACGTTCATCACGGTGTGCTGCTTTTTTAGCATTTCGCGGGGCAAAAGTAACATTTCCATATTAAATTTCAATCCTAATGCCGTACGAATATTCGCAAGGGTATAAAATAAATGGGAATTTTCCGCTTCATAATATACAGGAACAACATCGCGCCGGTATTCAACCGCTTTTGAAATAAACATTTTTTTCCATTGGGGATCGTGGATCTTTCCTTTGATTTTCCGCGAACACAATCCGGCCGGAAACGTAATAATTTGATTATCGGAAAGCAACGCTTCATGCAAAAGACCTACCGCCGTTTTCGCTTGGGATCCGTGTTTGTTGACAGGCACAAAAATATCTTTCAGCGGTTCAAGAAAATACAGGATATCGTTTACCAGATAACGGATCTTTCCGTCGTAATGTTTCCCCAGCGCCGCCGACAAACAAATGCCGTCCATACCGCCTAACGGATGATTCGAAGCGAAAATGCAGCGGCGATCGGCGGCAGGTAAGTTTTCTGTTCCATGCATCTCTAATCGAACGTCGAAAAACCGCATAGCGTCTTCCATAAAAGGAACGCCGGTTAGCGGATAAACTTCCCGGAACACCGTATTCAATTCATTTTCGCAAATCAGTTTGGAAAGCAGCGAAACGACAAATCCCGGTATTTTCTTGTATAAAGCAGGCGCTTTCGACCGGAGTATCTCCCGCAAATTTATTTGAAAAACTTTATCTGTATTCATACAAATGATAAAATTTATTAACCATGCAACGTTTATTCATCGGTTCGCATCTATATAGTGTGTGTAAAAAACGCACAAAGATAGTTTTTTATTTCGGAAAATTTCGGAATAAGCCCGATAATTCTTACATTTGCAGGAATTTCGGAATAAGTTAATAAAAATGTAATTAAAATGAAAAGATTATTTATTATTCCATTGTTAAGCGCCGTAGTAGCATTGAGTTTTGTGAGTTGTTTGGAAATGGGCGGAGGCGGAAACAGAGAAGAGACAACGCTTCCTGCCGTAGTTAATTACAGCGTCAAAGAAGCGGTTCCTACCCTGTTAACGGTAGCCGGCGAATTTTCCGTACCGTCTTTGACTACTTCCGATTTGAGAATGGGCGATTGTATTCTGGCGCATTTCACATTGGATTGGGATCATCAACCGAAAGGCGATTCGCTGTACCGCGCCACCAATATCAGTTATATTGACGTCAGTCAGAGTTATGCCGAAGTAAAGACCGATTTTGACGAACAGGAACTCGTTGTTTCGGCGGAAGATTTACTTCCCATTCAAGCCATGACGCTGCAACTGTATAATGCAATCTTAAACGGGAAAGTCTTTTTCGGATTCAGTCATGACGCTTCGATAAAGCAAGATATGGATTATATTCTGATTGCCCGACCGAGCGATACTCCTTCCGACGATACGGTTACCCTCTACATCACCGGTAAAAAGAATAACCAACCGGACGGAGCACAGACGGCCATCGAAGCCCTGTATGCCATCGATATGCTGGGGGTTATAAACGAATTGGGAAAGGAAGCCACAATCCACGAAAATTCGATCGACTACCGGGTGCAACAATTAAAGGTGAAAATCAAATACTGTAACGGAATCGATGAAAACAATGTTCCCAAGTATCAGGAATATGTTTATAACAACGGGACTCTTACATTATCCGTTTATAAAAAATAAAATCGCATGTTCAAGCAGCTATTTGTCCTGCTTTTCAAAATTATTGCAGAATCCACGCCCACGTGGAAAGTTTTATCCGACCAACCGAACAAGGATAACGAACATTTTTACAAGAGCTATTTATTCCCGGTTCTGGGAATCATAGCTCTTTTAGCATTTGCCGGCGTATTGATTGAACATTCGTTCGATGTACATGTATTGCAAAGGGTATTAAAAACCGTTATCAAGCAAGTAATTGTTTATGGAGGAAGTTTTTACCTCGTGTCGCATGTCTTTTCGGAATCCGTTTTTCCCCGTTTCGGTTTACCGAAAGACCAATTACGCGCCGAACAGTTTACCGGTTACAGTTCGGCGCTGATTTATGTCATAGCTATGGTAAAAGTGTTATTTCCCAGCCTTTTTCTCTTAAATATCCTCATTTTTTATACATTCTATATTCTTTGGACGGGCGCCATACAATTTTTGAAAATAAACGAAGACCAAATCATAAAATTTACTACATTTGCAGGCATTATCATTTTAGTTACACCATTCCTGCTGGGTATGCTCATCAACTTATTGATGCCGGGAATGAAAACATAGCCGCAAAATGGCTTTACAGAACAACATAGTTATTAAAAATAAAAAAGCTTCGTTCAACTACGAATTTGTTGAAACATTTATTGCCGGCATGGTTTTGACGGGAACGGAAATCAAATCGCTTCGCCTCGGAAAAGCCAGTCTGGTGGACAGTTATTGTGTAATCATTCGTAACGAGTTGTGGGTAAAAAACATGTATGTCGCCGAGTATTTCTACGGCACCTATAACAATCACGAAGCCCGGAAAGATCGCAAACTGCTGCTCAACCGGAAAGAATTAAATAAAATCGAACAACTTTCCAAAAACACGGGATTTACCATTATTCCTACGAAATTGTTTATCAACGAAAAAGGCTTGGCCAAATTGGTTATTGCCGTGGCCAAAGGAAAAAAGGCTTATGATAAACGTCAGTCATTGAAAGAGAAAGACGACAAGCGCGAAATGGATCGGATGTTCAAAAAATAACCGTAAATGTTACTAATCGAACGACTTTTAAGCGAGCGAATCCTCATTCTCGACGGAGGAATGGGAAGTATGATTCAACAATATCATTTGACGGAAGCGGATTATCGCGGCACGACATTCGCCCATTTGCCCGGCGCTTTGCAAGGAAACAGCGAAGCGCTCAACATTACCCGTCCGGACATTATTCAAGCCATTCACCGGCAGTATCTGGAAGCCGGCGCCGATATTATCGAAACCAATACGCTGAATGCTACTTCCATCTCCATGGCCGATTACGGTATGGAAAATTATGTGCGCGAACTGAATCTTGCTGCCGTTCGGGCGGCCAAAGAAGTAGTCGATCGGTATTCCCAATCGCATCCGGATCAACCGCGTTTTGTGGCCGGATCTGTCGGGCCGACCAACAAAACGGCTTCTCTCTCGCCCGATGTTTCCAATCCGGCCTTCCGGAACATTACTTTCGACGAATTATACGCCGCCTACCGGGAACAAATGGAAGCGCTGATCGACGGCGGAGTGGATGCCCTGCTGATTGAAACTTCTTTCGATACCTTGAACGTCAAAGCCGCCCTTCTGGCTGCCGAAGATTCGATGACCGAAAAAGGAAAAGAAGTGGCATTGATGCTTTCCTACACCTTGGCAGGCAAAAGCGGACGCATCCTTTCGGGACAAACGCTGGAAGCGGCGTCGGCCTCCGTTTCCCATGCCAAACTGTTGAGTATCGGGCTGAACTGTTCGTTCGGCGCCAAAGATATGAAACCTTTCCTGAAAGCATTGGGACGAATAGCGCCTTGCTACATCAGCGCCTATCCTAACGCCGGATTGCCCAACAGTCTGGGACAATACGACGAAACGGCGGAAACGATGGCCGCACAAGTACAGGAATATTTAGACGAGGGTTTAGTCAACATCATCGGCGGTTGTTGCGGAACAACTCCGGCGCACATTGCAGCCATCGCGCAGATTGTCCGGCAAAGTCAAAGCAAAAAACACGAAAGAAACAGGACGTCCGCTCCCGGCGCCCTGCAACTGTCCGGTTTGGATGCGCTGAATGTAAAGCCTTTTACCTTGATTGGGGAGCGCTGCAACGTAGCCGGATCCAAAAAATTCCTCCGCCTCATTCAAGAAAAGAAATACGAAGAAGCTTTGAACATCGCCCGTAAACAAGTGGACGACGGCGCACAAATCTTAGACATCAATGTAGATGACGGACTGTTAGACGGCGTGCAAGAAATCACTCATTTTCTGAACCTGATTGCTTCCGAACCCGATATTGCTAAAACGCCCATCATGGTGGACAGCTCGGATTGGAACATCATCGAAGCAGGCTTGAAGTGTTTGCAAGGCAAATCCATCGTCAACTCCATCAGCCTCAAAAACGGCGAAGAGGATTTTCTGAAAAAAGCCAAAAAGGTTCAATCTTACGGCGCAGCAGTTATCGCCATGGCTTTCGACGAAAAAGGACAGGCCGATACGTTTGAACGGAAAATCGAAGTCTGCGAACGGATGTACCGCCTGCTAACAACCCAAGCCGGATTTCCTCCCCGGAACATTATTTTCGATCCCAACATACTGGCGGTCGGCACCGGCATGGAAGCGCACAACCGCTATGCCGTCGATTTCATCCGCGCCACCGAGTGGATCAAGCAGAATCTGCCGGAAGCCCGAGTGAGCGGCGGCGTGAGCAACCTGTCGTTCTCGTTCCGCGGCAATAATTACCTAAGGGAAGCCATTCATGCGGTTTTCCTTTACCACGCCATTCAAAAGGGCATGGATATGGGTATTGTGAATCCTTCCACGGCAGTTACTTACGAAGACATTCCCGAACTCCTGCGGAACGCCATCGAAGATCTCCTCTTTTATCGCATACCGGACGCCACCGAAAAACTGATGGCTTTGGCGCAAACGATCGCCGGTACGGAAGCTGCTCACCCGCAAACCGGAACGCAGGAAGAATGGCGAACGTTTCCCGTGGCCGACCGGCTCAAATATGCCTTGCTCAAAGGTATCGGCGATTACTTGGAAACCGATTTACAGGAAGCCCTCACCGTCTATCCCAAGCCCGTTACCATTATCGACCAGCCCTTGATGGAAGGAATGAACGCCGTCGGACAACTGTTCGGCGACGGAAAAATGTTCCTGCCACAGGTGGTAAAAACCGCCCGTACCATGAAAAAAGCCGTGGCCATTCTGCAACCTTACATCGAAGCCGATCGGCGGGAAAAGGCCGGAAAAGCCGGTAAAATACTCATAGCTACCGTCAAAGGAGATGTTCACGACATTGGGAAAAACATTACCGGCGTCATTCTTTCCTGCAACAATTACGAAGTCATCGACTTGGGCGTGATGGTTCCGCCGGAAGAAATCCTGCAAAAAGCGCAGGAATATCAGGTAGATATTATTGCATTGAGCGGATTGATTACTCCCAGTTTGCAGGAAATGTCGTTCGTGGCTTCCGAAATGGAAAAAGCCGGATGCACGAAACCCCTGCTGGTGGGAGGCGCTACCACTTCCCCACTCCACACCGCCCTGAAAATCGCTCCTTTATACAACGGCGCAGTCATACATGCGACCGATGCTTCCAAAGCGATTCCGGGGCTTCATCAAATTCTCAATCCGGAAACGCAGGAAGCGTATATCCAAAACTTGAAATCGGCCCAGCAAGCGCTTCGCGATAAGGCGAATCATAAAAAGGAACTGGTTTCGCTGGAATATGCAAGGGCGCATGCCCGTTCCGTTGACCATTACCGCTATAAAAACCCGAAGCCGCAGCTGGAAGGCAGCCGGGTGATCGACGCCATTCCCATACAGGAAGTTGCGCCCTGCATCGACTGGGGCGCCTTTTTAGCGGCTTGGAAATTGCCGGTGCGGTATGCCCGTTACACGGCAGAAGCGGATATTCCACCGGCAGAACTCGATAAATTCCGGGAAGCGCGGCAACTGATGGACGAAGCCAAACAGATTATCCACGAATGGACAGAACGGCAGGCCGATTTCATCAAGGCAATTATCGGGTTTTACCCTGTACGGGTAGAAGATGAAAGTTTGGCGATTCTGTCCGAAAAGATTCCGCTCTTGCGCCAGCAGGAAAAGCGGGAAGACGATACTTATACTTCGCTGGTCGATTTTTTCCATCCCGAAGGCGATTACATCGGACTGTTTACGGTTACGGCCGGCGAAAAAAATCATCCCAAGGAATGTCATTGCGGTTGCGCCGCCGGCACGGAAGATCCCTACCGCGAAATGCTGGAACAAATCCTGAAAGACCGGCTGGCGGAAGCGGCTACCGAATACCTGCACGAAAAAGTCCGGAACGACTATTGGGGATATGCTACCGGCGAATCTTATCTCCAAACGCCGCACGACGACATTCGTCCGGCATCGGGCTATCCTTCGCTACCGGATTTGTCGCTGAATTTCACGATTGATAAAATCCTCGGGATGCACCGGATCGGCGTTACTTTAACGTCCAACGGCGCCCTGTATCCCAATGCCACTACGGCCGGATTGTTTATCGCCCATCCCGAATCGAATTATTTCTACATCGGCGCTATCGGCGACGACCAGTTGGCGGATTACGCCCGGAAAACAGGACGTTCTTTGGACGAAACGCGGAAGTGGCTGACGGCTTTTTTATAAATCGCTATCTTGCCTGCCCTGTTTTTGCCTTTGACTTCAACTGTTTTCCGTCAATAATTTTCTGATCGGCAAAATCAATCGCTGTAACAGCGAAATATCGTCTGTGATAATATCAGCCTGTCCCTGCATGTTCGGCAACGAAGGCAATTCTTTGCGGTAAGTCGTTGTTAATTTTTCCGGCAGCGCAATTTCTACCGTGTAGCTTGCCGTTGTTCCGTCCTGCATGGGAACCAGCGAAATATTTTTTACGATTCCCCGCAAAATACCGTATTCCTGATCCGGAAAATTATCCAAACGGATATTGACTTTCTGTCCCACTTTCACTTTTCCCGAACGGGCTACCGGAAGCTGCGCTTTTCCGATAATTTCCGAATCGGCTTCCGGAACAATCGAAAAGATTTCCCCGCCGGCGGGTATGTTCTGATTTTCGATCCAATAGTTGGTGAACGTGATTTTCCCGCCAACGGGCGATTGCAAGACATAAGTCAATTCCCACGATTCTATTTCGGCCGTTAACTGCGATACTAAGGACTGTAATTGCGTATGCAAGCTGTTTGATTTTTCGACGTTCTGTTGTTGCGTATCCAATAACGACTCCCGGAGTTGCGCAATTTGTATCTGCATATTGTCAACAGACGATTGCATATTTTCCCTGCTCATCCAGGCTTGAAGATAGGTATTTTGAGATTGCTCATATTCTTCCTGAGAGATATGTCCTTTCCCGTGCAGCAGCGAATCCCGTTGAAACTGTTTTTGGGCTAAAATAAACTGTTCCCGACCAATTGTTTGTTGCCGCAGCAGGTTTTGGTATTGCCATTCGTATTGCATAATCCGCTCCTGAGTCATGATTATTTTTTGTTGAAAATAGGCTAATCGCTTGTATTCCAAATATTCAAAAAGCGCCGTATAGAATTGCGAATACAACGATTGAAGATTACCCAGTTGTAAATGCTTGTCGGGCAGGGAAAGATCTTTGTCGTCCTCCCTGTCAAAACCGGTCAAGAAGCGTTTCAGAGTTAAAACGTCTTCCGTCCGGGCGGGATTGTCGATAACGGCCAGATATTCTCCTGTTTTCACGTTCTGATTGTCGGAAACAAACAATTCTTTCAGCTTGCCCGACGAACGGGCGACAATTTCTGCCGGAGGTATCGTTCCGGTTAAGGTAACCGGCGCCGAAATAACGTCGGGATACTTGAACAGGGCGCTGCCGACCAGCAATACGACGACAAAAACAGCTAATATGGCAATTCCCCAACGAAGTATCCAATGAGGAACAACGCCGAGTACTTCCTGAAATTCCTCGCTGCGCAGTTCCACTTCGCCGGAAAGCGAAACGGGGGCGCACGAAACGGAATTTTCTATGTCAACGTCTTTTTTCGTCATCAATATTCTCTAACTCCCTAATTCCAACTGATTCTTTACCAAAGTATAATAGGCGCCGCGTTTTTTAGTCAATTCCGCATGCGTTCCCTGTTCGACAATTTTACCATGCTCCAACACAATAATATTGTCGGCATTTTGGACGGTGCTTAACCGGTGAGCGACAATAACTACCGTTTTGCCTTGATAAAACGCTTTCAGATTATCCATAATAATTCGTTCGTTGTTAGCGTCCAACGCATTGGTCGCTTCGTCGAAAAACAGAAATTCGGGATTTTTATAGACCGCCCGCGCAATCAGAAGCCGTTGCCGCTGTCCCTGACTGACGCCGGCGCCTTCCATTCCGATTTTTGTATTATATTTCAATGGAAGCGATTCGATAAATTCACGGATGTTGGCAGTTTCTACGGCGTTCAACAAGCGTTTTTTATCAATGATTTCCTCGCCGACAGCAATATTGTTGGCAATGGTATCGGAAAAGATAAAGCCGTCTTGCATGACTGCGCCGGATTTTTGTCGCCACAGATGCGGATTGAGTTCTTCAAGGGCTATTTCCCCCACTTTTATTTTGCCTTTCAGGGGAGGATAAAAACCGAGCAACAGTTTGATGATCGTCGTCTTGCCGCTACCGCTGGCGCCGACAATGGCAGTAATCTTATTTTGAGGGATTGCCAGACTCAAATCTTCCAAAACATAATCTTTTTCCGCGCCGTCGTAACTAAAAAAAATATTTTCCAGACGGACGCTTCGATGAGCAGGCAACTCGTTCAACTTATCGGCAATGGTTTGTTCTTCGTCGTCTTTGTTGTGAACTTCATTCAGGCGTTCCAGGCTGATTTTAGCGTCCTGAAGCGATTGCATAAATCCGATGACTTGTCCGATGGGGCCGGACAATTGTCCGATAATGTACGAAATCGACATCATCATCCCCAGCGTAATGCTTCCATCGACTACCGCTTTGGCCGAAAGATAGGAAATGAACAGTCCGGTGGTTTGGCTGAAAAAGATAGAGCCGGTTTGCTGGTATTGCCCCAAAGCCATTCCCTGAATGCTGATTTTGAAAAGTTTGACCTGGATACGCTCCCATTTCCATCGCTGTTGTTTTTCGCAGTTGTTGAGTTTGATTTCCTGCATACCGGTTACTAACTGCACCAGACTGCTTTGATTGGCCGACGCTTGCGTGAATCGCTTGTAATCTAACTTTCTTCGGTATTGCATGAAGAAAATAATCCACGCCAAATACAATCCGTTTCCCAACAGGAAAACGCCCAGAATGGGCAGATTGTAATAAGCCAAGACAAAGGCAAAAATGAAAAAATTGAAAAAGGAAAACAGGGTCGAAAGGGTGGTTCCCGTCATAAAACTCTGGATTCGCGAATGATCGCCGATGCGCTGCATGACGTCGCCGATGTTTTTAGCGTCGAAAAAGCGCAGGGGAAGTTTCATCAGTTTAATCAAAAAGTCGGAAATTAAAGAGATGCTGATGCGGGTATTGACATGCAAAGTTATCCAGTTTTGAATGAACGAAACGGCCATTTGAGTAATGGATAAAACCAATTGCGCTATCAATATCAGCGTAATAAAATTTAAATTGTTGTTTCCGATTCCCTGGTCAACGACGGCTTGAGTCAGGAAAGGCAAAATCAGCGCAAAGACGCTGCCGATCAACATTCCGGCGACTAATTGAAAGAGTTGGGATTTGTAGGGCAAGAGGTAATGCAGGAAATAGCCGAGATTGCGTTCCTGTTTTTGCCGGTCGTCTTCCAGATTATAAAACTCCGGGGTAGGTTCGAGCAGCAAGGCGGTTCCGGTATCCTTTCCCTGGGTTTTGGACGAAATCCAGCATTTGAGGAATTGTTCCGTATTCATTGCATATTTTTCGCCGGCGGGGTCGGCGATGTGAAATTGGCATTGTTTGCCACGATGCGAAATTTTATACAACACCACAAAATGGTTTTGGTTCCAATGCAGGATACAGGGCATTTGGACGTTTTCGATCAATTGCTCCAAATCTACTCGCACGCCTTGCGTGTGCATTCCGATACTTTCGGCTGCGTCGCTGACGCCGAGCATACTCACGCCCTGCCGCGTGATAAAGGATTTTTCGCGCAAGGTTTGAAGCGAGTAGTTACGGCCGTAATACTTAGCAACCATGCGGAGGCAGGTGGGGCCGCAATCCATCGTGTCGAATTGGGAGTAGTGAGGAAAGGAGGTTTTCACTATTGTGATAATAATTCTTCGAGCATTTTTCGCATTTTTTCTACGCCGCGGAAACCGGTAAAACTGTATTTCATCTGTCCTGTCGTATTATTTTTTATCTTCAAAAATATTCTCAAACATCTCATGCTGTTCTATAACTATCGCCTCCCCAAAACCTCTCCATTGTTTTACAATATTGCCGGATTTATCAATGAGAATACAATGAGGTATTGAGGCGTCTTGCAGCATATCGTGTAAATTACAGATATTGTTTCTTCCCATATTTTCACAG
>JAITAH010000161.1 GCA_031284225.1 Dysgonamonadaceae bacterium
TCGCCGTCACCCTGAATTTCCAACTGCACATCGCCCTGAACGCCTTTCAGCACTTTGAGCGAGAAACTGCCGTAAATGGCGGGGTCGATATTTACTTTGTAAGAGTTCCACAATGCGCCGCCCGACCAAGGTTTGCCGCCATCGTCGGAGTCAGCGCCATTTTTCGTTATCGAAGCGCAGAACGATGAGGGGTTAATACCATTGGTTTTGGGGTTGGCATAAGGACTTTCGACCGTAGCGGCAATGTTACCCCATTCAGGTTTAACATCTTCGCCATTGAAAATTACCAGCCCAGGTTTGGCTCGCAACAAAACGGTAACCGTATATTGAAATGTTTCGCCAACATAATTCAACGTATAGACCACTGGATTAGTAAAATCGACAGGCGTACCGTCTTCGGGCGAAATCGTCGCGCCATCGGTGTATTGAACAGTCGGGGTGAGAGCGGTAACATCGGCGCCTTCGGGCAGATAAACAGTGATACTTCTGTTTGCTTCGTCAATCTCGCCCACATAATTGTCTATTCTGAACAGCGTGATTTTGGCTTTGATGTTTTCTATTTGCACTTTATAGACGTTGTACCTGTTCTTATTTACCACTTTATATACGATGGGCGTGGTTTCGGAATTACTGAAATTAATCGTTTCTCCCGGAGAAGGGCTAACGGTTGCGCCGTCGGAAACGGCTACAACAGGGGTCAAACTGCTTAAATCCGCATTCGGGGGAAGCAATACTTTGATTGTCTGTGCTATTTGGTCGATAACGCCTTCCACGCCGCTGACAGTGAAAGAAGTAATATCCACGCCGCCGCTCAAATCTACATCGTCGCGCGATTCACTGGTACAACTTGCAAAGCAAACCGTGAACAACGCCGCCATTACAGAATATTTTATCTTATTCATATTATTAGATTTTTTTAATTATAACCGACATTTTGTTTATACAGATATTTGCTGAACTTGATTTGTTGTTCAGGGATAGGCACATATTCGTGTTTGTTTTTTATGAAATTTGCGCCTGAATAGTAGTCGCGACGAACAGATTCTGTCTGATAGAAACTGTTTAACACCTCTTCGGCAATGCCCCAGCGCACGAGGTCGAAGAAACGTTGATGTTCCATTGCAAGTTCCAAACGGCGTTCCCAGCGCATCGCTTGTCGTGCAAATTCTTCCGTCCAAGTGCAGTTTGTTCCGTCTTTGTAAGTGTCAATGTTAATTTTACTGCTTATGTACGAAACATATCCCGTGCTGTTTTTTGCCCGTTGACGCACCTGATTAATGAGCGGCAATGCCTCGTCGTGACGGTGCAGTTCGATTAACGCTTCAGCTTTTATAAGCAATACCTCCGAAAAGCGCAGTATGATTCTGTTTTTGGTATTGGTGTAAAACGGCACCATTGGCACGAAACAGTCGCATTCGGGGTCAACATTTTCTTTCAACGAAGCATAGTATCCATAATAACCGGGGTTACGGTTCCAGCTATCTTCGTAAACGCGGTCAGTGTTGTATTTATAGGGCAAGCCCGGCAATGCAACGGTATGAAACAATCGTGGGTCGTTTTGTTCGGCGTAGCCGCTGTTGAGCGTGTTGAATCCTGCAAATGAAGGCAACCCGTTTTGCGTACTGAAAGCATTTACCAGATTTTGACTTGGTTTCAGAAAATCGCAACAGCCCAAACCCCTCGGTACGGAAAGTAAATCGCCAAAATTGACGCGACCGAATTGCGTACCATCGTTGGTTGAAAATTGAACTGCAAAAATGGATTCTTTTCCGTTTTCAAATTCTCCGGGCAGGAAATTGAAGGCAAAATCGTCTTCCAAACCATATTGAGAACCGATTACTTCTTCGGCATATTTCAACGCGTCTTCCAAGTCGGCGGCATTGATAGAAGTAATTCCGTGCGTTTCGGGGTCGTCTTGACGATATGCTTTGTAGAGATAAACTTTTGCCAAATAAGCGGCGGCGGCAGATTTCGTGGCGCGACCAACTTCTATCTGTGTTGTCGGCAGATTTTCTTCGGCAAAGCGGAAATCTTCTACAATTTTTTGCCAAAGTTCATCATTGCTCAAAGCCACATTCGATACCGTTCCATAATCGGCAACAGCTACGGTTTCGTCTAAGTAAGGAATATGCTTAAACAAAATTTTGAGCAGGAAATAGAAATGTCCGCGCAGGAAACGCGCTTCGGCAATCCGCGCATTTTTTCCGTCGAAATCGTCCGCCAGATTGATTGTGTTGATAGCCGTGTTGGCACGCGAAATCGCCACATAGCAGTTGTACCATAACACATCGGTTTCGCCCAAGGTGGTAGGAATGTTGCTCGAAATTTCAAAGAAATGGAACGCCCCAATATCGCCCGAACCCGAACCGCCTTTGTAGGCATCGTCGGAACGAACCGTACCGTAGGGCCACAAACTGAATGGCGAATCGTAATGGTCGTTGCCGAGCATTGAGTAGGCGGCTGTCAGTGCGCCTTCGTAATCGGTTTTTACTTGGTCGGGCGTGAGGATAGCCGACGGCGTTTCGTCCAAAAACTCGCACGCCGAAAACATCATTGTCATCAGAGATACCGAAATTAGTATTTTGATATTATTTTTCATATCGTTTTTTTATTTAAAAATTAAACTTTATTGTATTAAAAAGTAAGATTAACTCCAAAGGTACAAGTAGTAGGGATAGGATAACCTATACCCGGATTTTCGGGGTCAACTCCTGTAAATGATTTGGCATGAGCAGTAAATAAATTCTGTCCGGCAATGTAAAAACGCACTTTATCCAATTTGATTTTATTTAACAATGTGGCGGGTAAAGTGTATCCTAATTGAATATTGCGCAATTTCAGAAACGAACCGTCTTCGACGAAGTAGGTCGAAAAGCGTCCTTCGTCGTTGATATTGGTCGTTTGCAACATTGGAATGTCGGAATCGGGGTTCGTTACCGGATGAAAAGCGTCAAGCGTGCGCCTGCCTTTGTTCGAGTTTATGTCGTCCAAACTCCAAAAATCGGTTTGCCCTTTTTCGGGATTGCTAATATCTACACCCTGAACGCCATAGAAAAACAGCGCCATATCAAATCCTTTATACTCCAGATTGATGTTCAAGCCGCAGGTAAAATCGGGGAATGGCGAGCCAATCCATGTTTTGTCCATTTCGGTAATGGTATTCAGTCCGTCTTCTTCATACACGTTTTTATAGCGAATACGTCCAATTCCTTTACCTTCTTGAATAGCGTGAGCATCTACTTCGTCCTGTATGCGGAAAAGTCCGTCGGCTACATATCCGTAAAATGCGCCTATCGGGTGTCCTAAAATGTTGTCGCCTGCGCGTCCGCCATACGAGTTTTCAACTTCTTCGGGAAGTGCAGTTACTTTGTTTTTGAAACCGGATACGGTAGCAGTAATATCGTAATTAAGTCCAAATGACGTTTTGTTGCGATAGCCGAGCAACAATTCCCATCCTTTGTTTTCCATCGAAGCGCCGTTTGCCCAACGCTCGCCTCCTTCGCCCACTGCTCCTAAATAGGCAGGGCAAAGCAAAATATCTTTGGTTTCTTTGATATAATATTCGGCTGAACCGTAGAGGGCGCTTTCCCACAACGAAAAATCAACTCCGATATTGGTTTGCGTGGTTGTTTCCCATTTCAAATCGTCGTTGCCCGATTGAATTTTGCGATAGCCCGCGGGCAAAACACCGCTATTACCAGTCAAATCGTAAGCCGTTCCTCTGATAATATCCCAAGTGGGGTCGGCAATTCCATAGTCGGGAACATAAATTGTTTGAGTGGCGTAATTGTCGATTTCCTGATTACCTGTTTGCCCCCAACCGAAACGAAGTTTCAGGTCGGAAAGCCAATTATTTGTGTTTTCCATAAATTTTTCCTGACTGATACGCCAACCGGCAGAGAAAGCGGGAAAAGTGCCGAAACGATTGTTTTTACCAAAGCGAGAAGACCCGTCGCGGCGCACTGTTGCCGACACTAAATAGCGATTGTCATATACATAGTTGGCTTTTCCGAAAAACGATAACAGGGAATAACCCGTTTCGCCTCCGCCCACCTGCGCTTTGCCTGTACTTACGCCGGGCCACATATATTCGGGCGTTTCGATGGTAAAGGCATATTCGCCCGCAGTGTAAGCATTGAAGTTAATATCTCTCTGACGGAACATTTCCATACCCAGCATTACATCAAAGTCGTGTTTGTCAATCGTTTTTTTGTAAGTAGCAATATTCGACCAATTCCATTTTGTCCAATGCCCCTGTTCCAAATTTACAGCGCTGTTGGTATTGTTCAAAAAGCCCGATTTGTAAGTGTGTGTTAAAGTCCTTTTGTAATAGTTGGCATAGTCGATACCATAGTTGGTGCGAATATGCAAATCTTTAACAGGTTCCAAATCGGCAAATACATTTCCAAGCACACGCCAATAGTTATAGCGGTTGTCTTTATTGTGTTCGAGCAAGCGTACCGGGTTTTGACGGTCGTTCATACCGTTGGCAGGACCGCCCCAACCTTCGCCGTCGATAGTGTGAACCGGCGCTATCGGCAGCGCTCTGAGCGACAAATCAAGCACATCGCCGGGGAAACTCACTTCAGAAGTACGGTTAAGCGTGAAATTTTCGCCTATCGTCAACATTCCGTTCAGCAACTTATAATCGGTGTTGATTCGCGCCGAAATACGATTAAAATCGGTGTTTTTCAAAGTGCCGTCGTTGTTGAAATAGCCCAGCGAAAAATACGAACTGCCGTGGTCGGTTCCGCGGCTTGCCGACACATTGTAAGATTGCATAAAACCTGT
>JAITAH010000184.1 GCA_031284225.1 Dysgonamonadaceae bacterium
CTTCCGGCTCATCGGTTTGAACTTCCAGCTCATCGGTTTGAACTTCCAGCTCATCGGTTTGAACTTCCAGCTCATCGGCTTGAACTTCCAGCTCATCGGCTTGAAATTATAATACGTGAAATCGAATGTGTCCGCAGCGTTATGCACGCATAAGATGTTAATTTTCAAAGGATATTATTTTAATTTATAAGAATATTTGCAAAGATAGAAAAGAATTTCTGATTTTTTGTTACTTTTGCAAACAAATAAAAATAGATGAAAGACAAAAGACAGAAGAAGATAGATAGAAACAAGAAAGAGAAATTCATGAAAAGATACATTTTATTACCGGTCGTACTGCTTGTTTACCTTGCTTGTATGGCTTATTTCACCTTTCCCGGAAAAAATCAGGGCAGCGGTCTCAGTTACACTCAATATTATATTACCATAAGCATAACGCTGATCGTTATCGGGCTACTGGCTTATTTTCTGAAAAAGAAAGAAGACAACAAAAAAAAGAGAAACGGAAACGTTTGAAAGGTAATTTACCGTACCTGTTTTGTATCTAATTTAGAGGGGAAAAATACCAATTGATAAATAATCTCATATTTTGGGTCGTTTTTTCCCATTTTTCTTTATATTTGCGCTCTGATACAGCGAACAATAAAATTCCATTTAAATAAAATGTCATGCATACTTATGAAAATGCGGGATACATTTCCGGGATAAAATCAAAAACAGGAGTCAATGTAAACCGGTGTTACCAGTGTGGAAAATGCACTGCCGGATGTGCGGTAGCCGAAGAAATGGATTATCCGCCCAGCCGGGTGATGCGGATGCTTCAAACCCGCGAGGATGATAATTACAATAAAATACTCGCTTCGGAAACAATCTGGTTGTGCGTATCCTGTCAAAACTGTCTTACGCGATGTCCGATGGAAATAGATATTCCCCAACTTATGGACTACCTGCGCGAAGAATCCATCCGGGAAAAGAAAGTGAACAAAAAAGCAAAACAGGTGCTTTCTTTCCACAAGGCTTTTCTTGATTCGGTAAAATACACCGGCCGTTTGTACGAAATCGGTTTAATAGCAGGCTATAAAGTGCGGACACTCCATATCCTTCAAGATATGGATGTTGCACCCAAAATGTTTGTAAAAGGGAAATTGCCTGTATTGCCCGAAACAGTGGAAGATAAAAAACAGATAAAAACAATTTTTTCAAAAGTCGGGAAATAATTATGAAAACAGGATTCTATCCGGGCTGTTCTTTGAAAGGAACTTCTTCGGAATACGCCCAATCGACTGTTGCTTTAGCAAAAGCGTTCGATATCCGGCTGGAAGAAATTTCAGACTGGAATTGCTGCGGAGCCACCGCCGCTCACAATCTCAACCACGAACTTGCCGTCGCTTTGCCGGCACGAATATTAGCATTAGCCGGACAGCAGGAACTGACGGAAATAGTAGTTCCCTGCGCCGCCTGCTACAACCGGTTGAGTGTGGCGCAACATCAACTGAACGAAGATGAAACACTAAAAAACCGCGTATCCGGAATACTTCAAATGCCTCTCGATAAAAATATCCGGATATTGAATGTGATGCAATTTATCGAAAAATACATCGCGGGGCGGCTGGAAGAAAAAGTAATTAAACCGTTTAAACAAAAAGTAGTGTGTTACTACGGCTGCCTGCTGGTTCGGCCACACAACATATTGAAATTCGACCGTTTGGAAGACCCGCAATCTATGGACGATTTGATGCGGAAAACAGGTGCGGACGTCCTTCCGTGGGGTTACAAAACCGAATGTTGCGGCGCCGGTTTTTCCGTTTCACGTACCGATATTGTCGCCAAACTGTCGGGCAAGATCGTAAAAGACGCCGTCGACCGGGGCGCCGAAGCAATTATCGTAGCCTGTCCGATGTGCCAGTCGAATTTAGACATGCGCCGTCCGCATATCGACAGTTATTTACATAAAAAAACAACCATTCCGGTAATGTACATTACGCAGGCTATAGGCTTAGCCGCAGGAATAAAGAAAGACGATTTGGGATTGAAAAAATTATTTGTAACGCCGGAATTTGAAATCTGATAAAAATAACAATGACAACTATTTTTCTTATCGTAATTATTCTCCTGATAACCGTTAATATCCTGCTGGTTATCAGTAAAAAGAAAGAGAAAGCGCCCGAAGAATTAAAGACGAAACTCATTCAAATGGACGCCGGAATTTCCAAAATCGACCCTTTGGTGCGCGACGAATTTGGAAGAAACCGCGAAGAAAGCCAAAAATCATTTAAGGAAAATCGCGAAGAATTAAATAACTCCTTCAAACGGCTGGGTGATACGGTTACTCAAAACATAAAGGATTTTAATGAACTCCAACGACAGAAGTTCGACGATCTTTCCAACCGGCAGGAACAAATAAAGAAAAGTACGGAAGATAAACTGAAGGAGATCCGCGAAACAATAGAGCGCAAGCTGCAAAATTTGCAGGAAGAAAACAGCAGGAAGCTGGAAGACATGCGCAAAGTCGTGGACGAAAAATTGCAGGAAACCGTCGAAAAAAGATTCAACGAATCCTTTAAACTGATCAGCGAACGCTTGGAACAGGTTCACAAAGGATTGGGCGAAATGCAATCGCTGGCTTCGGGTGTAGGCGACTTGAAAAAAGTATTGACGAATGTAAAAACGCGGGGAAATCTGGGAGAAATACAGTTAGGCGCTATTTTGGAACAAATACTGTCGCCGGAACAATACGGACAAAATGCGATCGTCAAAGAAGGCAGTCAGGAAAGAGTAGAATATGTGATAAAATTGCCGGGGAAGAGCAACGACAATAAATCCCTTTTACTTCCTGTCGATTCCAAATTCCCGAACGAAGACTACCAGCGCTTGCTCGACGCTTACGATAACATAGCCGGCCTGAATCCGAAAGAGATGGAAACCATCATCAGGCAGTTTGAAAATTCGGTGAAGAAAAATGCAAAAGACATCCGCGACAAATACATCAATCCACCGGTTACCACCGATTTTGCCATTATGTTTGTGCCGACAGAAGGGCTTTATGCCGAAATTCTGCGCCGGACAGGACTTTTTGAGGTCTTGCAGCGCGATTTCAAAATTACCGTAGTCGGTCCCACCAACTTGGTCGCTTTTTTGAGCAGTCTGCAAATGGGTTTCAAAACATTAGCCATCGAAAAACGTTCCAGCGAAGTATGGGAAATACTTGGCGCTGTAAAAAACCAGTTCGGCGCATTCGGAGATGTCTTGGAAAAAACGAAGAAAAAATTGCAACAGGCGGCCGGCGTCATCGACTTGGCCGGCATCAGGTCGAGAGCTATTGAACGTAAATTGCGGACAGTACAGGAATTGCCGCCGGAACAAAGTATCGAATTGCTTGGAGAAGCAATTGAAATAGAACAGGACAACACAGCAGAAATCGAAGACGATGAAGAATAGACAGGAAACAAAAGACCCGGGATGTGATTTGTTTTACAATCGGTGTTTATAGAAGAAAAAAACAAGATTTAGAATAGAAATAATATGTCAAAAATAGGAGTATTTGTTTGCCATTGCGGTGAAAATATCGGAGCTACGGTCGATTGCGAAAAAGTAGCGCAAGCCGCTTCGCAATTTGAAGGCGTTGCATTTGCCGTCGATTACAAATATATGTGTTCCGAACCGGGGCAATCGAAAATAAAAGACGCTATCCGCGAAAAAGGACTGGACGGAGTAGTCGTTGCTGCCTGTTCGCCGCGAATGCACGAGCCTACATTCCGCAAGACCTGCGCAGAAGCCGGATTAAATCCTTTTATGTGCGAAATGTCGAACATCCGCGAACACTGTTCGTGGGTACACGAAAAAAGCGACAAAACGACAGAAAAAGCGATCGACCTCGTCCGGATGCTTGTCGAAAAGACAAAAAGAAATAAACCGTTGAATCCGATTAAAGTTCCCGTCGTCAGAAAAGCGCTGGTCATTGGCGGGGGCATTGCCGGAATACAAGCCGGCTTGGATATTGCCAATGCCGGTCAGAAAGTAATTTTGATCGAAAAAGATCCTTCAATTGGAGGTCACATGTCGCAATTATCGGAAACATTCCCCACGCTCGACTGTTCGCAATGTATCCTTACGCCACGAATGGTTGATATCGCTCAACATCCGAATATCACACTCTATACTTACGCAGAACTGGAAAAACTCGAAGGCTTTATCGGAAATTTTAAAGCTACGATCCGCCTGAAAGCAAAAAGCGTAGATTTCAAATTGTGTACAGGTTGCGGAACCTGTACTGCCAAATGTCCGAGCAAAAAAATTCCCAGCGAATTTAATGAAGGATTGGGATTGCGTACCGCTATTTACACGCCGTTCCCGCAAGCCGTTCCCAACAAACCGGTGATCGACAAAAATAATTGCCGGTATTATCAGACGGGTAAATGCAAAGTCTGCGAAAAAATATGTCCTACAGGCGCTATTCAGTTCGACAAAGAAGACGAATTGATCACAGAAGACATTGGCGCTGTTGTACTCGCTACCGGTTTCAACGTGCTTAAACCTGATTTTTTCCCTGAATACGGATACGGAAAATATGCCGACGTTATCACCGGATTGCAGTTCGAGCGGCTGGCTTCAGCCTCTGGTCCTACGCTGGGCGAAATACGCCGTCCATCCGATGGAACCGTTCCGAAAAAAATAGTATTTATCGCTTGCGCCGGTTCGCGCGATCCGGCGAAAGGGATTCCTTATTGTTCCAAGATTTGTTGTATGTACACAGCCAAACATGCCATGCTGTACCAGCACAAGGTTCATGACGGCGAGTCGTACGTTTTCTACATGGACATCCGCGCCGGCGGGAAAAATTATGAAGAATTTGTACGCCGGGCGATCGAAGAAGACGGCGCAAATTATATACGCGGACGAGTCGCCCGCATTTACGAAAAAGACGGCAAGCTAATCGTTAAAGGCGTAGATACATTGTTGGGAGCTGCCCCTGTCGAAATAGAAGCCGATATGGTGGTTCTTGCCAGCGCGGGCGTTTCGAACAGCGGGGCGGAAGAACTGGCGCAAAAACTGCATGTTTCGTACGACCCTTACAAGTTTTTTGCAGAAGCCCATCCTAAATTAAAACCAGTAGAAACGAATACGGCAGGCATTTACCTTTGCGGAGCATGTCAGGCGCCCAAAGATATACCCGATACGGTAAGTACAGCTTCCGGCGCTGCGGCGAAAGTGATCGGATTGTTCTCAAATGCGGAATTGACCCGCGAACCGACTATTGCCGTCGTCAACCGTATTCCTACGCACGAGGTATCGACCTGTGTCGGATGCTTCCTTTGCGAAACCGCCTGTCCTTATCAAGCAATTGAAAGGGAAGAAATTAAAGATCGCAAAGGAGAAGTGATCAAAACAGTTGCACGCGTTAATCCGGGTTTATGCCAGGGATGCGGTACATGCGTATCATTCTGCCGGTCGAAGTCGATTGACATGCAGGGATTTTCGAATGAACAGATTTTTGCGGAAGTCATGTCGACGGCTTCTGCTTACTGACAAATAATGAATTTGAATTAAAATAGCTATTTATGACTAACGAATTTGAACCCAAAGTATTGGCTTTTGTTTGCAATTGGTGTACCTATACAGGAGCCGACCTGACAGGCACAAGCCGTATAAAATATGCATCGAACGTAAAAATAATTCGTTTCCCGTGTACGGGACGCATTGATTTCATGCTTTTACTTAAAGCATTTGCCAACGGTTCGGACGGCGTAATCGTATCGGGCTGCCACCCCAACGATTGCCATTATACATCGGGGAATTTCCATGCACGACGCCGCTGGATGCTGTTCCGCAGCTTGCTCGACTTTTTGGGAATTGATGTCCGGCGAATCCGTTTCTCTTGGGTATCTGCGGCTGAAGGCGCTAAATGGGCTGAAGTTGTCAACGAAACGGTTGCCAATCTGAGAGCGCTCGGCCCTTATGTCGAGTATCGTAAAGCTGCCGATTTTTTAGCTGAAAACGAACTGAAAATAGCAGAAGAAATGGAGGTAAATAATGGATGAATGGAAAAATAAAATAATCGAATGGTTCGAAAGCGGAGCAATCGACCTTTTTATCGGTTATGAAGAAGGAACGCGCAACCCGCGCCCTTCTTTTGCCGTTTCTTCCGGAGAAGTCGGAAAACTGGTATTCGACAAGCGGTGTTCCGGAAATCTGGCCGTTTATCTGACTCGTAAAGACTTGACAGGCGGGAAAAAAGCAGGAATTGCAGCTTCGTATTATGCTTTGAAAAGTATTTCGCAATTGTTTGACGAAAATCAATTGAAAGAAGAAAATCTCCGTGTGCTTGGTCATTTGGAAGACGGCAGCGTAAAACCGTTCCAATCCATAGCGGAAATAAAACAACATTTGAAAGAAACGCTTCCACCGGCGAAACCGGAAGAAGATGAATTAGTCCGGGAAATAGAGGCTATGACAGCGCCGGAACGCTGGGAATTTTGGACAGATGAATTGTCGAAATGCTTCAAATGCTATGCTTGCCGTTCCGCTTGTCCGATGTGTTACTGTACAAAATGTATTGTAGAAGTCAACCGGCCGCAATGGATACAACCATGGGCAAGCGTTTTGAGTAATATGGAATGGCAAATCAACCGGGTGATGCACTTGGCAGGGCGTTGTTCCGATTGTGGTTCTTGCGGTGCAGCCTGTCCTTTGGGCATTCCCGTTCATTTGTTAACGCACGAAATGAGCAAACGGGTGAAAGAATATTTTGGAGAATCCGGAGAAAAAGGGAATGTACTTTCAACATTCAAGCCCGAAGATAAAGAAACCTTTATATTGTAATGTCATGGAGAAAAAACAGATAACAAAGGAGCGACTGAAAGATTGGCTTTCAGAAATCAAAAACGACGGAAAGCAACTTTATGCTCCTGTCGTCAAAAGAGATAAAACGGATTTCAAACGCATCGACTCAATGGATGATATCGTTTGGGACCATCTTCAGACCGTTCAGTCCGTCAAAAACGTTGTTTTTCCACGAACCGAAAAACTGTTTTCTTACAAAAAAGTAAAAAACGACGTGGAACTTCAGGATTACGATCCGGACAGATTGCCCGAAACGGTTGTCTTTGGCCTTCATCCCTGCGATGCAGCCGGATTTCGTCCCTTAAGCCGTATTTTCAATTGGGATACCCCCGACAAGCCGTACAACGAGCGATGGAAACGCACCCTGTTGATTGCTGTGAGTTGTACCCGGTGCGATGAATATTGTTTTTGTACCTCTGTACACGGCGGTCCCGGAAATACCGAAGGGAGCGATATTTTATTGACCCCTGTCGGAAACGGATACTTGGTAGAAGTGATTACCGGAAAAGGAAAAGAGTTGTTTGAAAAATACAACCGGTTTTTCGAACCGGCTGCCGGCGATATCAACAAAGAAGATTATTTGGCACAGGTTCCGGTCCGTTTTGACGTAGAAGAAATAACCCGCAATCTGCCCGGAATGTTCGAAAGCGACAGTTGGAAAACCCAATCGGAGCGTTGTTTGGGCTGTGGAGCATGCGCTTTTGTTTGTCCCGCCTGCGCCTGTTTCGATATTCAGGAAGACGCCGGAGGAAATTCGGGAAACCGGATTCGCTGCTGGGATTCCTGCGGATTCTCTTTATTTACCTTGCATACGTCAGGACATAACCCGCGTGCAGAGCAAAGCCAGCGTTGGCGGCAACGCTTGATGCACAAGTTCTCCTACATGCCGGAACGGCTGTCGGTAATTGGCTGTACCGGTTGCGGAAGATGTTCGCGCGCTTGTCCCGTAGATATGAATATTGCAGAGCATTTAGAACTAAAAACAGGAACTAAAAAATGAACGATAATATTTATCTTCCCTATCCGGTAATCATCGAAAAGATTACGCAGGAAGCGCCGGGAGTAAAAACATTCCGGTTGCGATTCAAGAATGAAGAAGACGCCGGAACATTCCGGTTTCAAGCAGGGCAATTTGCCGAATACTCCGTTTTTGGAGAAGGCGAATGTACTTTTTGTATTGCATCGTCGCCTACCCGCGAAGGATATGTAGAATGTACTTTCCGCGAAGCCGGTAAGGTGACCTCCGCGCTGTCCAAGTTGGAAGAAGGCGAAACGATGGGTTTTCGCGGCCCTTTCGGGAATACGTTTCCGTTGAACGAGTGGAAAGGCAAAAATTTGTTGTTCATCGCAGGGGGGATTGCTTTGCCGCCCATGCGTTGCGTCATCTGGAATGCTTTGGATACGCGTGAGAATTTTAAGGATATCCGTATTCTCTATGGCGCTAAATCAGTCGCCGACCTTGTATATAAACACGAACTCAAAGAATGGGAAGAACGCCCCGACGTGGGACTGACCGTCACGGTTGACCCCGGAGGCGAAACATCCGGTTGGAAAGGAGAAGTAGGATTTGTTCCCGCCGTATTGGAGAAAATGAATCCTCCGGCAGAAAATACCATTGCGATTGTTTGCGGCCCGCCGGTAATGATTAAATTCACTTTCCCTGTTCTGGATAAATTAGGTTTCAAACCCGAACAAATTTACACTACACTTGAAAACCGGATGAAATGCGGAGTAGGTAAATGCGGCCGTTGCAATGTTGGGAAGATGTATGTCTGCAAAGATGGACCTGTGTTTTCGAGGGTGGCGCTGGAGGAGTTGCCGGCTGAGTATTAATTAACCTGAGTTCGGGATAAGAAAGCCGCAAAGGGCTATTTCTTATCCCGAACTCAGATTAAAAGACAAATTGTCGTAATTGTCAGTCTTTCTTGCAACGGACGCTAAACATGTTGTACTTGTAGTAGCCGTTGCTGCGATACACTCCGGTGTTGTCGTAACGCAAGTTTCGGAACCATGCATCGGAAGAACTGTTGGAACTACTCGACCAGAAGTACGCGATCAAACCGTAACTGCTCACTGAGCCATCGTGCACGCGGCCCACGAACAAGGCGTTAAAGCCATTTGTCGTACTTGAGTTACTCGTACCAGCTGGATTCGTAGTAACAGCCGTCGTACTCTTCATCTTCTGACCATGTGCGCCGCGATAACCGGTATCAGTACTATAAGACGTTTCCCATGTAGTAGCTGCAGTGGTTGAATAAACGCCGGCATCACTTTTTGCTATTTCTTCTTCCAACTGATTCCATTCGTAATCGCTCGGTAGATGCCAACCTGCCGGGCAGATACCCGGATATTGCTCTTGACCGGCATTATTTACTTCTCCATCCGTATGATTCGTACGGCCTGAAGCGGCAGACCACGTGTATAACAGGCCATATTCAGGATGACTTGAATAAACACTTGAACTTGGATAGTTATAATATTTTGAAGTAT
>JAITAH010000203.1 GCA_031284225.1 Dysgonamonadaceae bacterium
TAATCCCATTCCTGTTCTCGGCGTTGGCTTCTGCCAACGCCCAGCAACAAGACGAAGCGGCCTACTTGAAAACATTGACAGACCGCTCGCAAAAGATCGTCAATACGCTGGATATTAAGAATCCGGAAGTCTATCAACGAGTAACGGATATGCTCGTTCATCAATACCGATCGCTGGGCGCTATCCACGACGGGAACGATACCGAAGAGGCGAAGAACCTGAAACTTTATAATCTGCATTGCGAATTTGTCGGCCAACTGGCTTCCGAACTGACACCCGAACAAATCGATCAGGTAAAGGACGGTATGACCTACGGCGTAGTGAAAGTAACCTACGATTCGTATTGCGACATGATTCCTTCCCTCAAACCCGAAGAAAAACGCCAACTAATGGCTTGGCTCATTGAAGCCCGCGAACATGCGATGGACGCTGCTTCTTCAAATAAAAAACACGAATGGTTCGGCAAATACAAAGGCCGTTTCAACAATTACCTTTCTAAACAGGGATACGACAGCCAGAAAGAACGGCAAGCGTGGGAAGAACGGCGCAAATCGGGACAAGACCGGCAATCCAAAGCCGATCTTGAAATCGAGAAAAAAGCGGCCGAATGGGTGGCATCGCTCGGCCTGAACGATGAAGCGAAAGCCGCTCGCGTGCAAAAAGTAATCGCTACACACCAGAAAGCCGTGCGCGACTGGCACAACAATCACGATTACAATGCAGTGCCCGAAGGCATCAATCCCAAAACCGGTGGCGCCTTGGCGAAAACCGATCGCCAGATAATCATCGATTCGACACTCCCGAAAGACGTGCACGATGCGCTGATGTCCGGCTTGCGAAAAGACCTGACGGAAGAACAAGTGGAACTGATTCTCGACAAATACACCATCGGCAAAGTGGCCTTCACCCTGAAAGCCTACAAAGAAATCGTTCCCGATATGACGCCGGAAGAAGAAACCACCATTCTTAATTACCTGAAACAAGCGCGGGAAGAATCGGTAAGCTATAAAAGCATGGATCAAATTTCGGCCATCTTCAAAATTTACAAGACAAAGATCGAATTGTTCCTCTACCAAAACGGGCGTAACTGGAAAGTCATTTATAAGGCGTATGTGGATTCGTTAAAAAAGAAATAACAAGAGTCTGGTAATCATTCAAACACAAATTATTCATACATGAAAAGAATTTTGCCCTTCCTGTTTCTACATCTGTTTCTGTTGCCGGTTCAAGCCATAGATCCGGTGAAAGTGGATTTCAATCTGTTTGACCGGAACGAACGGGAAACCAACGAACCGGGCTATACATCGTGGATTGTACCGGTCGGAAAAAGCAACTCGCTCCAAATCGACGGCTTGAAGATTACGTTGACGGCCACCGGCGACGGCCAACTCAATACGTTCTGGTATAAAGCCGGTATCGCCAATGCA
Organism: Dysgonamonadaceae bacterium; assembly: GCA_031284225.1. The sequence goes on from JAITAH010000203.1 coordinate 1,428, forward strand.
CCGTTGGCTAACGACGGGGTTTTTGTGTCCGGTTTGCCGGAGGGAAGCGAAAAGGCGGTGATCGAAATGCGCATACAGGGCTTGCCGGCCGGCAAACACACCATTCTGACCTATCACAATTGTGCAGATGATCCGAAAACCAATACTTTCGCTCCCATCCACATCTACTTGAACGGAAAACAGGTAAAGAATTCTTTGCAACCAACGGTGCGCGCCGAAAGCAACCGGGAAGCGACTAAATTCTACACCACTTTTACCGCCAAAAACAATGAGGATGTGATACTCGAATTGAAGCGGGTAACCGGTACCCAAGCGTCCAACAGAACACTGGCGATCAACGGTTTTGAAATAGGAACCGCCAATGCGGACGATCAGGCTTGGAAACCTTTTCCGGCCGACAGGGATGAACATGTTGCTGCCGAAGACGGAGCGTTGGCGCTAACGTGGCAATCCGCTCCCCAAGCGCTTTCTCATGACGTTTATTTTGGAACAGACAAGGAAAGCGTAGCCAAAGCCAACCGGCAAAGCCCGGAATACAAAGGCAATCTAACGGCGACAAGCTATCCGGTAACCGGTTTGTACAGCATGGATACCTACTATTGGCGGGTGGACGAAATCACAACAAAAGGTAAAAAAACGCCGGGCAATGTCTGGTATTTCCGCCCGCAACAGTTAGCTTTTCCCGGAGCGGAAGGGTACGGTCGGTTTGCACGCGGCGGACGCGGCGGGATTGTGGTCAAAGTTACCAACCGGAACGACGACGGGCCGGGTAGCTTGCGCGACGCCATTCAGAATCCGAAATACGCAGGAATTCCGCGAACCATTATTTTCGATGTTTCCGGCATTATCAAGCTCCATCGTGGCCTGTCGGTCAATCAACCCTACATTACGATTGCCGGCCAAACAGCGCCCGGAAAGGGAATTTGCATCACCGGCGTTCCTTTCGGCATGGGCGGTTCGCACGATATAGTGTTCCGGCACTTGCGCTTGCGCGTAGCTGCGGAAGCTACCACCGACGGCATGGGGCAAAGCGGCGCAGATCATAGCATCATCGACCATGCCTCCATCAGTTGGTCAAAAGACGAAGCCACCAGTTCGCGCAACGGGAAGAACATTACTTTCCAGCGTTCGCTGATTTCCGAACCGCTCAACCGGGCCGGACATAAAAACTACAAGCCGGGGTCGGCGCACGGTTATGCAGGAAGCATCGGCGGAGATATCGGAAGCTATCATCACAATTTGTTGGCGCATAGCTACGGCCGTAACTGGAGTTTGGCCGGCGGATTGGATGGTAACGGGTATTACAAAGGCAAAATAGATATTTTTAATAACGTCGTTTACAACTGGGGAACCCGTACCACCGACGGGGGCGCTCATCAAGTCAATTTCGTAGGTAATTATTACAAACCCGGCATTGAAACCACTCAATTTTACGCACTGAACGCCCAATGGGATGGATTCCCCGGAACCCAACAGTATTATTGCATGGGTAACATCGTAGAGGGTAAATTTGAAGACTTGTCCAATCCTCGCAACGCTTGCCGTTCCGACGCAAGCAACCCGAACCCTTGGTACGATCATCCGTTTTTCCCTTCGTATGCGGTCATACATACGGCGAAAGAGGCTTACAAACAGGTATTGTCGGATGCCGGAGCCAACCAACCCGGATTAGATGACCACGACTTACGTATCGTCCAAGAAACGATCGACGGAACATGGACCTACCGCGGCAGCTACAATGCTCCCAATGGCACCCGCGGCGTTATCGATCATCCCGACGATGTGGGCGGCTTGGAAGACTACGGCAACGAAGTCCGACCGGCCGGTTACGACTCCGACAACGACGGATTGCCCGATGAATGGGAGAAATACGTTTCGCATACCAATCCGGCTTCTCCGGACGGAGACTTTTCCGATTCCAATGCAGATCCTGACAGGGACGGATTCACTCACTTAGACCATTTCCTCGATTGGATGGGAAAACCGCATTACTACACAACGGATCAAGCCTGCGAAATCAACTTAAAAGCATTGACGAGCGGTTATACCGACCAACCGGTTTATACCCTTGTCGAAGCTGAAAACAGCCGCGTAACCATTCAGAACGATGGAACGGCAACG
>JAITAH010000295.1 GCA_031284225.1 Dysgonamonadaceae bacterium
ATTTGCCCGTCTTTTTTTCCAAATTCGTATTTTGTATCCACTAATATCAGGCCTTTGGATGCGGCGATTTCGGTTCCCCTCCGGAACAGGGCGAGGGTGTATTGTTCGAGTTGTTCGTAATCTTCCCGGCTCACCAGTCCCTGGGCGATGATTTCTGCTTTTGAAATGTTTTCGTCGTGGCCTTCGTCGGCTTTGGTGGTAGGTGTGATGATGGGGTAGGGGAATTTTTCATTTTCGCGCAGGCCGTCGGGCAGGGCGATACCGCACAGTGTTCGTGCGCCGGCTTTGTATTCGCGCCAGGCGCTTCCCGTGAGGTAGCCGCGGATCACCATTTCTACTTTGAAGGGTTCGCAGCGCAGGCCGACGGTAACCATCGGGTCGGGCGTCGCTAATTTCCAGTTGGGAAGAACGTCGGCTGTAGCGTCCAGAAACTGGGCGGCAATCTGATTCAGTACCTGGCCTTTGTAGGGAATGCCTTGCGGCAGAATAACGTCGAACGCGGAGATGCGGTCGGTGGCAATCATTATTAACCGATCGTTGCCGATGGTATAAACGTCGCGGACTTTTCCGTGATAGACATTGGTTTGTTCCGGAAAATGGTAATCTGTTTTAAGCAATGGGTTGTTCATCGTGTTGTTTTATTTGTTTTACTGTTTTTTTATCTTCTTTTTCGTAGGCTTCCACAATCTTTTGAACGAGTTTGTGGCGGACAATATCTTTTTTCCCCAGTTCGATCTGGGCGATTCCCGGCACGTTTTTCAGCAGATGCAGCGCATGGATGAGGCCGGATTGTTGCGAGGGCGGCAAGTCGATTTGCGTAATATCGCCGGTGATAATCATTTTGGCGCTTGTGCCGAGGCGCGTCAGAAACATTTTGATTTGTTGCTGGCTGGCGTTTTGGGCTTCGTCGAGGATGATGACGGCGTCGTTCAGCGTGCGGCCGCGCATAAAAGCCAGCGGCGCAATCTGGATGACTTTGTTTTCGATATATTCTTTGAGTTTGGCGGCGGGTAGCATATCTTCCAGCGCATCGTAGAGGGGTTGGAGGTAGGGGTCGATTTTTTCCTTCATATCGCCCGGCAGGAAGCCCAGTTTCTCGCCGGCTTCGACGGCGGGTCGGCTCAGGATGATTTTCCGTACTTCCTTGTTTTTCAGTGCGCGAACGGCTAACGCGATGGCGGTGTACGTTTTGCCCGAACCGGCCGGCCCGATGGCAAAGAGCATGTCGTTCCGGTCGAATGCGCAAACCAGTTTCTGTTGGTTTTCGGTGCGGGCGACGATCGGGCGTCCGTTGATTCCGTAAATAATCAAGTGATCCTGTTTGTCCGGCCGTTGATCGTCCGGCTGGCCTTTAATAATTTGAAGGATAGCGGATTCTTCCAGCACGTTGTATTCGCCGGCGCGGGCTTCCATTTCCCGGATTTTTTCTTCAAAGGCGGCCAGTTCCAACTCGTCGCCGATCACTTTAAGCACGTTTCCGCGGGCAACGATCCTTAATTTTGGGTATAAGGATTTGATTAGTTGGATATTGGAATTGTTAATTCCAAAAAAAACAGCGGGATCGGCGCCATCCAGGATAATGATTCGTTCTATCATTCAAATTTGTTTTAACCATGAAACTTCGGGCAAAATTACGAAATATTTTGAAATCCGTTTGAAGAAAATAAAAAATAGACTACATTTGTAACCGTTTTTTGAAATGCTGTAAATATTGAATGCGAAAATAGCTCAGTTGGTAGAGCACAACCTTCCCAAGGTTGGGGTCGCGGGTTCGAGCCCCGTTTTTCGCTCTGAATACTCCTGAAAAATCGTAGATGTGAACTGTGCCGGGCTCGAACCGGCGACCTCTGCCCTGTCAAGGCAGCGCTCTGAACCAACTGAGCTAACAGTTCGAGGCGCAAAGATAGAATAAAAACCGAATATCTGCAAAAATTACGGAATTTTGCGCATTGTAGATTGAACATGAACGTAGATGGAGTAGCTACATTTCACGGATCGCATGTGAAAATAATTATTGAATCCTTAAAAAATAACTTTTATTAAGATATTCTTAAAAATTGCGGCATAAAATTTGCATAGTTTGAAGAAAATGTAAACGTTAAGTTATTTATATAAAATTACGAAGGCGTATCGAATACAAGATGGCAATTGATAATAATTTAGCGAAAACAGAATGGTAAATTATTGGTTTTTAATTATATAGAGTTTGGAAAATAGGCAAAAAAAATTAGGGGAAATCGTTCATAAACTACAGAAATTTATTTTTCTGCAATCTTCATTTTTTGATGAGAAGTATTTTCAGATGCCGCTTTATCGCATTTTTTCTGCTTCCGTATTTTCTCTCTTTTTTGAAAGAGTGTCGAAAGCGTTTGTTTTTTCCATTACCTTGCCCTACCTGTATTTCTGTATGCACACAAAAAACACAATAAATGAAAAATATTAATTTGGTAAAAAAATAAAATGAAAAATAAAATGATTGATCTTTTTTCCAGGATAAAAATCCGGAGGGTATTTTTTGAGAAGGAGATAATGGCCGGAGGAGTACTCTTATGAATTGTTCGGTTACTCTAAAAGAGTGGGAAAATGCTGGAATCGTAGGCGATGAATCGAGCGAGGATGGTTATCTATGGTTAAGATTAATGACAAAAAATAAAAAAACAATATGAAATCAGTAGAAAAAAACATGTCGATGTGGCGCTATATTTGCTATTTGAGTGTGATAGTGATGTCGTTGTTCGGACTAATCATTCTTCTATCCTGTTGAGAGACAGATATTCCGAAGCAAGGTTCGAGAGAAAAAATTGCATTACGCTTTTCGTTGGCCGGCATAATTCGTATAGAGGAAATGAGTAGGTAATGCGTAGCGCCGACGCATCGGAAGCGTCTTCCGCTATTGAGTCAATAGATTGTGGGATAATGTCCGAATGAGTATGAATTTTACTACGATGTTGACTATAAGAATAGAAATTATACGGTACCAATTAACTTACTATTGAGTGGCACACGTGCTATTACTTCCTATTCGTCATCACGCAATGCGCTTGCTGCTTGAAATTTGAGAATGATCTGCCTCCGAATTTTGAGAGTGAACTTTATCGCGCACAGACGTATCCGGTGAAGCGCGTCAAGAAGAAATTGAATGAATAGAGATTACATATTAAAATTTACGACACAACCTCTTGTTACTTTTAAAAATTTATTCTACCTTTGCCACCCAATTCATTTAAAATGCAGAAACAATAAAAAAATACAGTCATGAAACGGACATTTCAACCGCACAACAGGAAAAGAAAAAACAAACACGGCTTTCGTAGCCGGATGGAAACCGCTAACGGTCGCAGAGTATTGGCAGCACGCAGAGCAAAAGGCCGTAAAAAATTAAGCGTATCCGACGAGTATAATGGATAAGAACCGTAAGGTTTAATCATACTTTAGGGAATAAATCAAAAGTTTATTCCCTTTTTCTATTATACTATTTGCTTTTTTTGTATTTTTGTCCACAGTTGAATAACATTTGATTATGCAAAGCCGAAAGATACTTGCAACGGTTTACGTAAAACACGTCCTGATAGCTTTGGTTATCCTGATAGTAGTGATTTTCATTGTTCTGCAATGGCTGAACGTCTATACCCGCCACGGAAAACAAGTTGTTGTTCCGGATGTTAAAGGGATGCAGATAGAACAGGCAGCCCCGTTTTTCTTCCAACAATCGCTGCAATACGTTGTCGTCGATTCGATGTATGTCCGGAACAAACCGGCAGGGAGCATTCTCGAAACCGTTCCGCCGGTAGGAACCAACGTCAAGAAAAGCCGGACCATCTATTTAACCGTCAATTCCGTGATGGCTAAAATGTTGACTGTTCCGCAAGTTACGGACATGTCGCAACGGCAGGCCGAAGCCATACTCCGGTCGCTGGGCTTTGAAACTATTCGCATCCGAGTGGTGCCGGGCGCCTACCGGGATTTGGTGGTCGGATTGGAAACAACCGGAGGTCTCGCCTTAGTCGCAGGCAACCATATCCCCGTCAACACTTCTCTGATTTTGTTGGTCAGTTCGGGACAAGCATCCCCTCTTATGCCCGACGATACTACAATCGTCATTTCCGAAGATTTGGAAGTTCCCGTTTTGATTTAACCGTTATGGACGAATGGAACGAAACCATAGATGAATACGCCGAAGACCCGTCATCCGTCGAAGACGCCGGCGATGATTTGTACGAACATTTTCGCTTTGTAGCCGACAAAGGACAAAACTTGTTGCGGGTGGACAAGTTTTTGGTCGATCGCATCACCGGCGCTTCCCGTAACCGAATCCAGCAAGCGGCCGACGCCGGTTATGTGCTTTCCAACGGCAATCCCATCAAATCGAACTATAAAGTAAAACCGCTGGATGTGATTACGGTGGTGATGGATCGTCCGCGTCGCGAATTAATCATTATTCCCGAAGATATTCCCGTTCATATTGTATATGAAGACGACGATTTGATGGTAGTGGATAAGCCGCCCGGATTAGTCGTTCATCCGGGTTACGGCAATTATACCGGCACTTTGGTCAACGCTATTGCCTGGCATTTGCAAAACGCCGGCGAAAATATTCCTTCGGAAGAAAATGCCGAAGATCCTCGGTTGGGCTTGGTACACCGCATCGACAAAGAAACTTCGGGATTGCTGGTTGTCGCTAAAAATCCCGACGCCAAAACTCATTTAGGAATGCAGTTCTATTACAAAACCACCCAACGGCTTTACGTCGCTTTGGTATGGGGCAATGTCAAAAACGATGAAGGAACCATTGACGGTAATATCGCTCGCGACCCTTACGATCGGATGCAGATGACTGTTTTCCCGAACAACGACTATGGCAAGACCGCCGTTACCCATTACCGAGTGTTAGAACGTTTCGGTTACGCTACGCTGGTCGAATGTCGCTTAGAAACCGGCCGCACGCACCAGATTCGCGTACACATGAAATACATCGG
>JAITAH010000363.1 GCA_031284225.1 Dysgonamonadaceae bacterium
ATGATAATACGGAAAGATAAACGAGTATTACTGTTGTTTGTACACTTTGCCGGATGGGTGGTTTTTATTTGGGTAATGTTTCTGGAAAACCCCAGGTTATACGAGTTAACACTGAAAAATCCATTGCCTTTTTTAAGTAACTTTGTATTACTTGCAGGATATTTTTATCTGAATATGTATGTGTTAGTTCCTCGTTTGCTGTCAAAAAAAAGAATCATTACATATATTGGCGTTACCCTGCTTTCCCTTGTAATACTTTGCTTTGCTTTTCCTTGGTTGATACGCCACTTACATAATTTCCCTCCACTCGACAGACCAATGCCATTTTCTCCGGGAAACTTCGATGCGTTTCCGCAAAGGGATTCTCCACCCCTGCGTCCCCACGGACTGATACAGCGGTTGGATTTGTACACCCATTTCGTTCGGTTTCTGGTTGTTTTCATTGTCAGTACCGGATTAAAAGTACTCACGCAATGGTATCGCGAAAAACAGCAGTTGCAGGAATTGGAGAAATCAAAGATACAAGCTGAACTGTCTTTCCTGAAATCGCAGATTCATCCTCATTTTCTGTTTAATTGTCTAAACAGCATTTATTTTCTGACGTTGAGCAAAGATGACAAAGCACCAAAAACAGTTTTGTCGTTATCCGAGTTCCTGCGTTTTGTGATTATCGAAAGTGAATCTGATTTTATTCCATTGGAAAAAGAGATCAAGATGCTGGAAGAATATCTGAATCTTCAGCGTTTGCGGACTACAGAGAAGTTTGAACTGCAATTTATAAAAGAGGGAAATTTCAGCAAATATTCGATTATGCCTCTGACATTTATTCCTTTTGTTGAAAATGCTTTCAAATACGGGATCAGTACCCATACAAATTGCTTTATAGGCATCCGCATAGTCATCGATAACGGCGCATTGCAATTTACCTGCGATAATTCGATTGCATACCACCTCCCGAAAGATTGTACCCGCTCGCAGGGAATAGGACTGGAGAATATACGGAGGCGTCTGGTATTGGCATATCCCAACCGACATTCGTTGAAAATCGACGAAGACCGTACGGATTTTCATGTAAAACTTCAAATAAGTATCGAATGAAATGTATTGCTATTGACGACGAACCGTTGGCATTAAGTATATTAAACTACTATTGCGGCCAAGTGCCATCCATACGACTGTTGGGCGTTTATACCGACCCACTCGACAGCTTGTCTTACATTCGCTCCATGCAACCGGATTTGCTTTTTCTGGATATCCGGATGCCCGAATTTTCAGGCATTGATATTGTCAATGCGTTGGAAAAAAATGCTTTGGTTATTTTCACGACAGCTCACCGCGAATATGCTATAGAGGGATTTGAACTGAACGTGGTGGATTATTTGCTGAAACCTTTTAGTTTTGACCGTTTTCTGACTGCTTATACCAAAGCGGAAGAACGGTTTCAAATGTCACAAAAAAAAACAATCCGGGAATTGCCGGATATCGACGAAACGCTTATGTTCAAATGCAGTTATCAAAATATCCAACTGCCTTTAAGTGAAATATTGTACATTGAAGCTTTTGACAACTATGTCAAAATCGTTACCCAAAATAGAACATACATGCCGGTGATGACCATGAAAAGCCTTTTGAATTTACTTCCCAAATCCAAATTTGTCCGCGTGCACAAGTCGCTGATTATTCCTTTTGCCCGGATAAAATCGTTTAATCACGAATTTGTTGTGACGGAAACAATTCAGGCGCCTGTCGGACGAACCTTTCAGAAGGATTTTTTAGAAAAAATGGATGCTTTGAAAGCTCGTGGATAACTATGGACTCCTAAAAACAGACGGGGCAAACGTGATATTTTTTCGGACAGTTGAGAAAAAACTTCTTGAAACTTCGAGATTTTTCGAGAATCAAGAAGAAAAAGTGCACGATGTACCTTTTGGCCTATACACAAAATTAAGCAACATGCCGTGATTGCAAATATATATCTTAAAAAAATGCAAAACCGGACAGTAGAATTGTCGAATACTAATTTGTTTTTGCTGTTTACCCAATTTCTTACCGCAACTTTCCCCGACTTTATATCTTTACACACAATTCTAATTAAAAACAAAATAACAAGTAAATGCTTAAACCTCCGACAGCGACGTTTTCAACTCAAATGACAAAGATCATAACATTTTCAATGTTTTGTTTTATGCTATATTCCTGCAAACCGGACAATATTTCGGAAGATGTACCGCAGATATTCAGCATAAACGGTACAGTAACAAAATCGGACGGCGGCGCTGCTTCGGGCGCTTCAATTATGCTCATAAAAAATTCCGATGGCAACAATGCGGGCGAATCACCGGCTAACGCAGCCGGAGAATACATCATAACCGGAGTAAGCGCCGGAAGTTATCGCATTGAAATCGCGCTTAACGGCTATGAAACGGCTTCTGTTGAGGAAATAAAAATTACCAATACCGACATAACGGTTGATGAGATTGTATTGCAAAAAATTACAGTCCCGACCTACGCCATTGGCGGAACGGTTACCAAGCCTGACGGCAATGCGGCAACAGGCGCTTCGGTGCAGGTAAAAAAAGCAAACGACAATACCAGCGTCGGACAGGCCGCAACAACAGATGCTTCAGGCGCATATTGGATTGAAGACATTCCTCCGGGCAATTACAACATTATTATTACGCTTGACGGATATGAAACCGGAGTACTTTCCAATATAACGGTCGATGACGCCGATTTAACCTCTTTGGATATCACTTTACAGACAATTATAACAAATACAAATGCCGTAAATATTGTTTTCTCGGATAACGATGCAACAATCGACAATCTTCCTTCCGACGGCAGCATTACGGTGACAAAAAACGGCGCGGATGTTACTATTTCTTCTTCTGTAACGGAAACTGTCGAATATCTTGTTTCAGGTTCAACGTCCAGCGGTTCGCTGAGAATCCAGAACAATGCCGCAGTCCCCAATACGCTCCGTCTGATATTGAACGATGCGGCAATAACCTCATCGTCGAAACTGCCTCCCATTCAAATTACAAAGAATGAAGGAATTACGGTTGTAGAACTAAAAGGAAATAATATCCTGTCCGACAATACATCCAACGAAGAAAACGCAACGCTCATCAGCAAAAGCGGCTCGCTCGAATTTGAAGGCTACGGCAAGCTCAACATCAGCGGCGCTGCAAAACATGCCATTGCAAGCAGCAAGAAAAACATTACGGTACGCGGCGGCGATATCACCGTTGTATCGGCAGTTTCCGACGGCTTCCATGCCGAAGCAGGTTTCGAGATTTCGGGCGGCACGCTGGACATTACCGTTTCGGGCGACGGTATTGATGCTGGCAGCGGTACGGCTGTAATCAATGGCGGAAATATCCGCATCGTTTCTTTTGCCGACGACACAAAAGGCGTCAAAGCCGATACCGGAATAACGATCAACGGCGGTACAATCGACATGACCGTTGCCGGCGCTCAATCCAAAGCAATAAGCAGCAACGCGGAGATAACAATCAACAGCGGAGATATTTCCATCGTTACTTCAGGCGCTACGGTACTCGAAGCAATAGGCGGCGGCTATGAACCTTCCTATTGTACGGCAATCAAAAGCGATAAAAATATAACTGTCGCCGGAGGAACGATTCAAATAGAAAGCCGTCAGACAGCGGATGGAGGTAAAGGCTTGTCGGCCGACGGCGACATCGTGATTAGCGGCGGCACACTCAACATCATCACCGCCGGAAACGGAAAGGTTTATACCACCGAAACAGGGTCGCCCAATTCATATACGGCAACCTGCATCAAGAGCAATCGGAATATTTCATTGCTCGGCGGGAACATCACTTGCAGCAGTTCGGGTACAGGCGGTAAAGGCGTCAATGCCGACGGTACGATAACCATTGGCGTTGCCGGCGCCAATAACGCCAATCTCTTGCTTACAGTCGGCACTTCCGGAGAACGCTTTTATGTTTCGGGAAATTCAGGCGGCGGACAAGGCGGACGTCCCGGCGGTGGAGGTTTCGGAGATAACGGCTCCGACTACGCCAATCCGAAAGCAATAAAGAGCGAAGGCAATATGACGGTCAACAGCGGAACCGTTTTTATCAACTGTACGCAAAAAACCGACGGCGGCGAAGGAATGGAAAGCAAAGGTTCACTGACAATCAACGGCGGAAATATTGATATTCATACTTACGACGACTGTCTCAACGCCGCAGGCATTGTAATCAACAGCGGGAACCTGTTTTGTGCAGCGGCGGGCAATGATGCTATTGACAGCAACAGCTCGTTGACTGTCAATGGAGGATTGACAATCGCCAACGGAGTGCGGGGCGACGGCGAAGCATTTGATTCCGAACGTAACATCCAGATTAACGGCGGCGTTATTGTCGGCACAAGCGGCAACGTCATGTCGGGTTTGGCCGGAACGCAACGGAGTTACAAACTACAAGCCGCAGCCGGAAGCGCGATAGCGATCAAGAATCAGGCGGGAGACTATCTGCTGCTATTCGGTATTCCCGTCATAGCAGGCGCTTCCGCAGGAACAAGCGTCGTTGTCGTCTTTTCCGATCCGCGTCTCGTAAGCGGTTCCTATATTTTGCAGACAGGCGGAAGTATCAGTGGCGGCACTACTGTGAACGGCTATAACTCCGGAGGAACATATACCGGAGGAACATCGAAATCATTTACACTTTAATAAATTGCCGGCAAATGACGACATTGGTAAAACGATTTTATTTCTTCTTCTGTTTTATTACTGCATTTTCCGTATTCGACGGTTTTTCGCAGCACAGAGATACTATTCTTGTCCGCGAAAATTACTTCGGCACACCCATGCTCAAAGTCTTGGACAATTTTGAAAAGAAATACGGTTTCACCCTCCGGTATGATTCGGCTTTAGTAGCAAATTACCGGTACGATTACTTGTATTTGGGAACCGAACGGCAATTGGCATTTGATATTATTTTCCGTGAAACAAAAGATTTATCGTATTATATCGACGAAAACAAGGTTTATTGCATTGTCCTTACGAAAAACTTGCCCAAAAATCGCACAAAATTGGAGAATAAGCGTTACGAAGGCAAGGCCATCCGGCATAATTTGACTGTAGCCGGAAGAATAAAAGACCAAACCAACGGCGAATTTCTGCCCTTTGCAACCGTTCACGTGGAAGGACATCCCGCTATTGCAACTTCCACAAACAACGATGGGTATTTTACACTCTATAATGTGCCTTCCGATACGGAAGTATTGGTATTCAAATATTTAGGATACGAAACACAGCAATTTTATTTATCACCCGAAATCAATGTCCAACATTTATTTGTGGAATTACAACCGGCTGTTAATGCCTTAGACGAAGTCGTAATTATTGCCGAACGTGAAGATGTTTTGAAAATTCCCGAACGTTCAATCGGCATCATACAAACAACGGCAGCGAAAATTGCCGATTTACCGGCTTTAGGCGAAAAAGACCTGTTTCGTACCTTCCAATTGATGCCCGGTATTTCGGGCAGCAATGAATCGTCGGCAGGAATGTACGTCCGGGGCGGAACTCCCGATCAGAATCTGGTTTTGTACGACGATTTTACCATTTATCATCAAGAACACTTGATGGGCGTATTCAGCGCGTTCAATACCAATGCTATAAAAGACGTGCAGTTACATAAAGGAGGCTTCGACGCCAAGTACGGCGGACGCTTGTCGAGTGTCATGGAAATTGTCGGGAAAACAGGAAACGACAAGACTTTCAATGCAGGAGGCGATGCAGGCTTTCTGGGTTTCAACGCATTTATGGAAATCCCGTTCAAAAACGAAAAAGGATCGATTTTTATTGCCGGACGCCGTTCGTTTCAAAGTTTTATGTATGATAAATTTACAAGCGTTTATTCTGAAAACAGCCAATCCATGAGCGGTGGAGGCGGGCGTTTTAACATGCGCAATCAACAAAAACCGGAATCATATTTTTACGACCTGAACGCCAAATTGACTTATAATCCAAGCAAACGCGATATTGTTTCTCTGAGTTTCTTCAATGGAGAAGATGTTTTGGATAATTCCCGCGAAGGATTCGGCAGTTCGTTTATGGGCGGAAACATTACCGATAAAACCAATTGGGGAAACATTGGGAGCAGCCTCAAATGGTCGAGGAATTGGGACAACCGGTTTTATTCCAATGCACTGATTTCATTCTCTAAATATTACAGCCTGCGTGACCGTCAAAACAGTACGACAAGCACATCCGGGAGCGCAGCCGTTCTATTCGACATGAACACAAACGAACACAACAACCTGTGGGATTATTCCTTGAAATTAGATAACGAATATAAAATCAACGGAAAAAATAAATTGGAATTCGGCTTGAATTATTCCAATTATAATATCGACTACCGTTACTCACAGAGCGATACCTCCAATATTCTTAATATGCAAAACAAAGGTAATTTACTTTCGGCATACATACAAGACCGTTGGACATTGAACGAAACGTTTACGATACTTCCCGGCGCTCGTTTGTCATATTATGACGTAACTTTGCGGCCTTATTTTGAACCTCGTTTTCAAGCCTTTTATAAAATCAACAGCAAAATCAACCTGAAAGCCTCTGCCGGATATTATTATCAGTTTGTAAACCGGATTGTACGAGAAGACATTTCCGCCGGAAGCCGCGATATATGGTTGTTGTCCGATAACAAGGGAATCCCTGTAAGCAGCGCGATACATTATGTGGCTGGAGGCAGTTACGAAACAAAAAATTTCATTTTCGATGTGGAAGCTTATTATAAAAAGCTTTACAGCTTGAGCGAATATACGTTACGATTTGCGCCTTCATTCATTGACAATACCGGCTATCAAGAGTTCTTTTATACGGGAAAAGGCTATTCGCGCGGAATTGATTTTCTTGCACAAAAGAAATACGGCAA
>JAITAH010000065.1 GCA_031284225.1 Dysgonamonadaceae bacterium
TTTTGCTTTTAACGGTTGTAGCGGCTTAACGGGTTCCTTAACGCTTCCCAATACGGTTACGACGATTGGCGATGCTGCTTTTCAAAGTTGTAGCGGCTTCACGGGTTCTTTAATGCTTCCCAATTCGGTTACGACCATTAACGGTTTTGCTTTTAACGGTTGTAGCGGCTTAACGGGTTCCTTAACGCTTCCCAATTCGGTTACGACGATTGGCAATTCTGCTTTTGCCGACTGTAACGGCTTAACGGGTTCTTTAACGCTTCCCAATACGGTTACGACCATTAGCAATTATGCTTTTAACGGTTGTAGCGGCTTAACGGGTTCCTTAACGCTTCCCAATACGGTTACGACGATTGGCAGTGGTACTTTTTACGGTTGCAGCGGCTTCACCGGCTCCTTAACGATTCCTACTTCGGTTACGACGATTGGCGAGTATGCTTTTGGCAGTTGCAGCGGTTTTACCGGCGCTTTAACGATTCCTACTTCGGTTACGAGTATTGGTAATTACGCTTTTAGAAATTGCACCGGCTTAACGGATATCTATACAGAGGCAATAAATCCGCCATCCATTGCCGCTGAAACTTTTTTGAACGTACCCATTACCGCTGTCCATGTACCTTGCGGCAGTGAATCGGCCTATCAAAGCGCAGCTTATTGGAGTAGTTTCACTATAACATCCGACTTCTTTACCGTTAGCGTACAAGCCAATGACGATGCCATGGGAACGGCGAACATCCTGCAAGCCAATACTTGTACAGATAATACTGCCATTATAGAAGCGACGGCCAATCCGGGTTACCGCTTTGTGCAATGGAACGATGGCAATACCGATAATCCCCGCACAGTAACCGTAACGCAAGATATAACTTATACGGCCGAGTTTGAAGCGGAACAGTATGCTGTATCGGTAGAATCAAACGACGCTACGATGGGCGTTGTTTCCGGCAGCGGCAGTTATGCTTATAACAGCACGGCAACCATTAGCGCGACGGCTAATACCGGTTACCGCTTTGTACAATGGAACGATGGGAATACCGATAATCCGCGCACGGTTACCGTAACTTCGGATATAAGCTATACGGCCGAGTTTGAAGCGGAACAGTATGCTGTATCGGTAGAATCGGGCGACATTACGATGGGCACAGTTTCCGGCAGCGGCAGTTATGCTTACAACAGCACGGCAACCATTAGCGCGACGGCTAATACCGGTTACCGCTTTGTACAGTGGAACGACGGCAATACCGATAATCCGCGCACGGTTATCGTAACCTCGGATATCACCTATACGGCCGAGTTTGAGGTTGCCGGTACCGCCGCAACTTCCGGCGCCACGGGCGATTGTGTCTGGACGATTACCGGAACTTCCGGCGACTATACGCTTACTATAAGCGGAACGGGCGCTATGGGGAGTTATAACAACGGCAGCGATGTGCCATGGTATTCTTACAGTAGCGACATTAAAACCCTGGCGATAGAAGAAGGGGTAACGAATGTTGGGAAATCTGCTTTTCAGAATTGCGGCAGTCTGACTTCGGTTACCATTTCCGAAAGTGTGACAAGCATCGAAGATTTTGCCTTTCAGGCTTGCGGCAGTTTGACTTCAATAACGATTCCGTCCGGCGTAAGAAGCATCGGATATAGGACTTTTGCCTTTTGCTACAACTTGACCTCTGTTACCAATCTGAACTCGACGCCGCAAGATATAAATGATTTATTTGTATTTCTTGACGTCGATCTGAGCAAAGCTACGCTTTACGTCCCTGCCGGTTCGGTAGAAGCCTACAAGGCTGCCGAGGTCTGGAAAAATTTCGGCATAATCGGAACGTATGACGACGAAAACGTTCAAGTTGATCCGGCGGTTCATTCCGTGACTATCACGTGGCCGGCCGTACAGGAAGCAACCGGTTATCTGATTATCATTTACAGCGACGCAAACCGCACGCAAGAAGTTACCCGCTTAGAGTTGGATATAAACGGTCAGCTTATTTTGCGCTCCGATACGCCGCTCTCATATACTCTGATGGGTTTACTTGCGGGAACGCAGTATTATTACACCCTTACTTCGTATGACAGCGAAGACGAGGTATTAACTGCTTATGCCGGCGAGTTCAATTCTTTGCCGACCGGTATCGACAATCTGGTAATAGGAAGTGCGATTCGCATCTATCCCAACCCCGTTGCGGAACGTTTCCGCATCGACGGTATCGGCGGCTCGACGCAGATAATCATCACAGACGTTCACGGGCAAACTGTTCTGCAACAAACCGTCAAAAGCGACGAAAGCGTCTTTGTCGGGCATTTGCCGAAAGGTATTTACTTAGTTCGGGCAAATGGAAAAACGTTCAAAATCGTTAAGAATTAAGAATTAAGGAGTTCTGTGAAACAGTAAAGAGACGTTGCGCGCAACGTCTCTTTTTTGTTCTACCTGTTTTGTAGTTATTTTTGATACATTTATCCTCATGACGGGCTTGCGAGACAGTCTAAAAAAATGCGGTAAAGGGCATATATCTCAATAGAAAATGAATGAACGGGACGCAAAAACCCGCTACGCCGTAGGCGTTGCATAACAAAAGAATAAACGTTTTAATTCGATTGAATAACATGCAACCTCTAACGAGGTTTTGTTGTGGTGGGGATAATGCCGATTTCTATTGACAGGAACGCCCTACGGGCGAATGGCTTTTTGTGGTGAGAATGCCGGGTTCTATTGACATGAAGATCATATAACGGGCAAGGCGGATGAATTCCGGAAGGAATGTAGGAAAACGTACGGATTGTTTAAAAGAGGAATGTATCAAAAGGTCGATTTCTTGTCATTGCGAACGGCGAGGAACGACTCAGGAAGCAAAGCCGATTATTGATTATCAATTGATTGATTCGGGCGAACGCCCTCGCAATTCGAGCTTGCGAGCAAACGTAGTTTCGACCTGGTTCAAAACGTAGTTTCGACCTGGTTCAATCGGCCTGGTCCAATGACGGTTTTGTTACTTTCAATACATCCTCGTGTTTTTTTATTAGGCAGGGAACTTCTCATGCAATTTGTTCTGCCGTTTTTTGTTGTCAAGCAGGCGTTTATTCCATTTCACACTCAAAATCATACTTTCCCGATCCGGCGGTTTGATCCGTTCCGTCCGGCAAAACAATCCTTGCCTGCGTATTCGCGGGAACGGTTACCGAGAGGAAAAACCGCTTTTGCTCCCGTTTCCACTCGACGGCAATGGTTCCGTAAAGCGTTTCGTGTTTGGCTTTCACATAATTCAGGTCGCCCACTGCCTGCGGACGGACGGTAAACGTTTGAAATCCGGGCGTATCCGGTTCGATGCCTGCCAGAGTTCTGAAAAACCATTCATCAATTTGTCCCATCATGAAATGATTCCACGAGGCGCCTTGGCGCGGATCCCATTGTTCGGTGAGCGTGGTGGCGCCGAATTTCAATTGAAAACCATAGCCCGGAACGTCTTCGTGATTGAGCATTAAATACATCTGTTCGTTTTCTCCGTTCAACGCCAGCGCCTGAAAAAGGTAACGGTTTCCTACATCGCCGGTAGTTAGCCGGTTGCCGTGAGCGCGGATGTCGGCTTTCAGGTTTTCCAGAACGGCCTGTTTATCGGCGGGCGCTACGATATTCATAAAAAGCGCTACGGCGTTGCAAAACTGACTGCCGTTGGCGTATTGATTGGTTGTCCGGTTGAAAAAACGAGAGTTAAAAGCCTGCCGGATTTGTTCTGCCAGTGCATTGTACTTTTTTTCGTCCGCCGGATTTTGCAACAGGCGCGCCGCCTCGGCTACCCAATGGGCGGCGTAATAATAATGCGCCGTCGCCGATACTTCCACCGGACTGTTTTGGGAAAATCCTCCCCGCTGTTTCCCGTAATCGTACCAGTCGCCCAATCCATGCGATACAATGGAATGGTCGGCGCGGGAAGTCAGGTAATCGACATAAGCTTTCATCACATCGAAATAGTTTTTTATCAGCGACGGATCCCCGTAAAAACGGTAATACATCCAAGGGACAAGAACAGAAGCAATGCCCCATTCCGGCGAATCGCGGAAAACTTTAAGGCTTCCGTCGAAAATGAAATATTCGGGGACAAAAGTCGGTATCATGCCGTTCGGTTGCTGTCCTTCGCGAATGTCTTGCATCACTTTCGGAAACAGTTGCGTCAAATCCCAATTATACAGCAGTCCCGGGCCGTTGAGGTGCGTTTCTTCCAACCAGCCCAATTTTTCCCGTTGCGGACAATCGGTGAAAATGGCCTGCATATTGCTTTTGACGGCATTTTTAATCAGGGTGTGCGTTTGATTGAACAGCGTGTTGGACGATTCAAAAAAACCGTTTTCCCGGACGGCATTCCGGATAAAATGCGATTGAACCTCCGGCAGCGTACCGGTTCCGTCTATCTGAATGTATTGAAACCCGTAATACGAAAATTCCGGACGCCATTCTTCGATTCCTTCGCCTTTCAAGGTGTAGGAATAGATATGCGGACTGCCCGATTGCTTTTGCGATACTTTACCGGAAGTTTCGTCTAACCGTTCCCCAACGGTCAGGCGAATGGTTTGACCCCGTTTTCCGGATAGCCGGACGGAGGGATAACCGGACAGGTTTTGCCCCATATTCAGGATGAAAGAACTGTCTTTTCGAGTGATGGAAACGGGATTGAACCGCTCCATGCAGCGGACATTGGCGGTTTGCTGCGAACGAAGTCGTCCCTTGGGCGCTTCCTGTATCACGACCGGTTTCCAGTGGCGATCATCAAATTTCGGACAATTCCAGCCGGGTTGTTCCAGCCGGGCGTCGTAATCTTCGCCGCCGTAAATGTCGTTGAATGTGATGGGACTGAGGTCGTATTTCCATTGCTCGTTCGAGGAAATAATTTCCTGACTGCCGTCTTTGTATTGAATGTGCATCTCGAAGAACAGGGTGGGCGTCCCGAACGTAACCCACAATTTCCGGTAGCGGACGCCCATCGCGTTGTAAAAACCGTTTCCCAGCAGAACGCCGATGACGTTTTCGCCGTTGGTCAGCAAACTGTCGGCCGGATAGGTATTGTAATAGACCGTTTTATCGTAATCGCTCCAAGCCGGGGAAAAAAGATCGTCGCTCACCTTTTTTCCATTCACAGACAGGCGGTAATGTCCCAATCCGGAAACATAGATTCTGGCTTTGGCCACCGGTTGGCGGATGCGGAACGATTGGCGCAAATAAATGCTGCGCAGCGCCAGCGGATGCAGCGAATCGTAAATCGCCTTGTTTTTTTCGTCTTTCAGGGAAGGGGCGTGAAAATCGCGCCTGCCGACAGGAAGATGCGACTGTTTCCGGGTAATCGCTCCTATCCAGTGGGTATGAGTGGAAAACGCCGGAGCGGTTTCAAAAAAAGCCGCTTCGCTTTCGGTGATTTTCCCTTGCTCGTCCCATACGTTGACTTTCCAAGAATAACGGGCGGACGGTTGCAATTCTTTCCCCTTAAATTCAATCCATTGACTTTGGTTTGAATGTACTTTTCCCGAATTCCATACCTTTCCTTCCGAGGAAAATACCGTAATTTGATAGGCGGTTTGCCGGGCGCCCTGTCTGTCCGATAGCAATTTCCACCCGAAACGGGGCTGTGTCGTTTCAATAGCGACAGGATTCCGCATCCTTTCGCAAGTCAGCTCCGCCGGAGTCATTTGGGCTTGAAGGCATCCTGCCGAACACCAAAGGGCGACAATGATAACGAGCGCTTTCATTCCAAACTTCCCGTTAGTTTTTGTAATCGATCGGCATGAGCCGCCCGGCGACCGTTCACCAAAACATAAAACCCTTTTCCATGATGATATTTCTCGCCGGTTTTATCCCAAACAATGGTGATGATCTTTCCGTGATACGGCACATTGTCCAAACAGAACCAATCCCATTTATCTGGAGGAATCAACGGATTGATTTCCAATACTTGATCTGCTCGGGGGCGTAAGCCGATCAAACCGGTAATCATTAAATCGTTAAACGTGGAATGATTGTAATAGCGACTCCGTTCCTGATCGCCTTTCAGCCAGTAACCGGTGGTTTCGTCGAGATATTCGCCGATGTACGGACGGCCGCGATGATGCTGACTTTCGACATAACGCTCCATCAAACGGAAATACAGACTGTCGCTCACCACCGCCGCCGAATAGTTATTCATGTAATTGGCCAAAGCCGTAAGCGTTTGCGAGGAAGCGAAAGGCCATACGGCGCCGTCCCACTCGCAACTACAACAACCGTGCGTGCGAAATTCCGGATGACGGCGTTCGGCAGTCGTCAAACCGTAAGGGGCCGAGAAACCGCGCGGATTGCCCACTTGCAACCAAGCCTTTTCATAGCCTTTTCCGTCGTCCGGCAAATTGAAATACCAAGGGAGAAAACCGATGGCTTCCCGCACCTGAGCAAATTCGCCCGGAGCGCGCAGGGTTTCAAAAAAGAGACTGTCGGTGTGCCAAAGTTGCGTCTGTACCCGGTTTTTGATAGCGGCCGCTTTTGTTTCGTACTGTTCGGCCAACGGTTTATCGCCTTTCAAACGTGCGATTTCTGCCAGCGCTTTCGCATTGCCGTACATATAGCTGTTGATGGTCGGACGGGCATATTGCTTTTTCCGTCCGCCGCTGATGGATTCTTCCATGCCATCGCGAACATCTTCCTGCCAGTATAAGCCCGAAGGCAGCAAATGATCGTCCCAAGCGGCGAAATCCGTTTCCAGATCGGGCAGCATATTCAGCAGGTATTCCCGGTTGCCGTCGGCTTTGTATTTGTTGAAAAGGGCATCGGCCGTCCAACTGCTGAACTTGCGCAGTTGACGCATCGGCTGTCCTTCGTTGCCGCGATACCACGTATGGATGTATTGATTGATATAGTCTTTGTTGTGCAGCCAGCGCGATTCATACACATGATGTCCGATGGCGCAGGCAATCATATTGTATTTATCGGCATAGGGACGGGGGATCAAAAATTCGGTCATCCCATAGCCGACAGGCGTTTCCCGGATGTGTTTCCGCAAAGTCCACCAGCGGTAATAATAAATTTCTTCAAAATTTTCCTGCGGACATTCAAACAGCGGGATGTTGGCTTTCATCCACTCCCAAGACTGGGCGTTGGGAATCGCCTGCGCAATGTTTTCGTCTTCCATGGCATTGAAATAATCGACAAAATGACGGAAATTGTCTGCCTCTAAAAGAGCGGCGGAAGGCGCCGGACTCGCCGTTCGGAGGAAGGAAACGAAATATTCTGCCCGCGCATCTTCTTCGCCGGCTTGCGGTAAATCGGCGTCGCTGGTATAAGGCGTGTTGGCCGTCGGTATTTCCGGAATATCGCCCGTTCGGAAAACAATGCGGCAGATGGATTCGACCGGTGCGAAGAACAGGCGGGTGGTCGGTTTTCCATTGATTTTCAGCGTTAAACTGCGCGTGGCGGTGGATAGATGAATTTCAAAATCGTAGGGCTTGCCGGGCGTATAATTCAAGAGCGTGGTATATTTGTAATTGGTTTTCAGGCGCAGCACGCCGTCCTTGTCGAAAATAATGCGCGAACAGGCCAATCCGTTGGCGTTTTGAAATTCGATTTGCAGGTTTCCCCGGTCGTTCTGCTTGGGTGTAACGGCAAAGGCGACGTCCAGTTCTTTCGATTCGGGGATTATCTTTTCTGCTTTGGCGTAATCGAATAAATCCCAGTCTTTCAGCGTCAGGAAGCGTTTTCCTTCCTGTTTTTCGATCGAAACCGGCGCCCACAGCGGACTGTAAATGTTCCAGCTATCCAGTTCTTTGCCATCGGGCAGCTGATCGAAAACGTCGTTGGCATGACTGAGCGCCTGATGGCTTACCGGAACCGGAATTTTCGATACCCAAAGGTCTTCCTTGTTCATACTGTACGTTATCCAAAGGTGATTGTCGGGCGGCGTGCCGTTGTTTTCCAATATTCCGCGAACGTATTGAGGCCCGCGGGATTTTTCGGCGCCCCGGTAGCGCAAAGGCGTAATATCGCCGTGAATTAACCAGAGGTTGGTATAATCCAAACCATCATCGCTGAGGGAGATCGCCAGCGGCCAACGAAATTCCGAAGGATCGTAAACGGTAGCAAACAGGCCGTCGGACAGCTTTTGTCCCCACATTTTGGCGTTTCCGGTAACGACGCCCGGCGCTCGGCGGACTTCTGCCCATGTTTTTCCGTTGTCGGAACTGATAGAAGTCAATCCGTTTTTCCAAAGTCCGACAACTCGTCCGTCATTCAAATGGTAATAGCTGAAAGCTTTGTAATCCTTTTTCAGCGGAATCAACGGGTCGTCGCGGTCGGCCTCTTCCACCCATTGCATCATGTAGAGGGGGTTGTTCAGCAACTCGTCGCAGGCAGCCACAAACCCTTTGTCCCGACTTTTCTTGTAGAAGGGATAATCGGTATTGGTTTCATTGAAATGGTGATTGTAGCGGATAAAATAAATGGGGCTGAAACTGCCGTCGGCGTTGATTTCGCGGATGACCCGTCCGATTCCGTCGCCGTCGTTCGGTCCGTCGCCATTTCCTAAGCAAACGCCGTAGAAGCCCATCGTCAACAATCGTCCGGAAGAAGCGGTAAAAAATCCCACCCGCTGATGCACCACCGTTTTCAGGTTTTTAGCCGGAGTTCCCTTGCCGTTTTTCGAGTATCCGTCGGGAACGTCGTAAGGCGGAAACAGGACAACCGGTTTTGTCCACCGGTATCCGTCTTTAGACGTTTGCAGCAATACCTGACCGGGCGGGACATGTTCGCCGATTTCATTGCTCAGGTATTGCAGATAAAACGTACCGTTCCGGTAAGCCAGCATCGGCGCATGGTTGTAGGTCCATCCGAAGCCGTCGCTTTTTTCGGGATATTGCCGGTTGGCACGCAACGTTTGGATGTTGTGTGCGCCCACGGCCGGCGTTAAAAAGCCGTGATGATAATCGACATTGGCCTGCGTTGTTCCGGAGTAGTGCATGTAATCCTGCGCGTGCAACGCAAGAGGAAGCAGCAGTAAAGTGCATAAAAGACTGTGTTTATTCATTTTTCTTTGTGTTTTTCGTTGAAAATTTTTTCTTTTGCAAATATAGGTGAAATAATTGAGATTATGTGCAGATAGAGGAAAATAGGAGTGGTTAGTGGTTAGTGGTTAGTGGTTAGTGATTAGTGGTTAGTGGTTAGTGGGGAATAAGGGAGGAAAGAGGGCAAGACGTTGTTTAGTTTTTTTCGTCGATGTCTTTCAGTAGTCTTGCAGAAGGATGGACGGTAATAAACCATTGAGAAAGTTTTTGTTTAGCCTCTTCTTTGCTGAGAACCTGTCCGTTTTCCGATTGTGCCAGACCATTTTCTACCTGATTGATAAAAAG
>JAITAH010000077.1 GCA_031284225.1 Dysgonamonadaceae bacterium
TGCGGAATCCGGTGGATTCAAAATAACAATATTTACATATTCAACCGGTTGGGACTCTGCATTTACTATTTTTCCACAAATATCTTGAGCTGCTAAAAAAGGAGCATTTATTATAAATACGGTAAATAAGAGTTTAATTTTTTTACTATATAAGCAGCTCATTGTTTTGCACAATATGAAAATAGTTTAAAAAAATTCGTTGCCGCGC
Source organism: Dysgonamonadaceae bacterium (assembly GCA_031284225.1). Next base: position 209 of record JAITAH010000077.1, read on the forward strand.
CCCGCCAACACTACCGTCAACAGGCGAATAAAATAATCTTTCTCATATATTTCAGATTACACCCTTAGCATAGCTTCGGGCGATATGTTTAACACCATGCACAATAACCGTGCTATTTTCAAGGTCGGCTCCGAGCGTCCGGAGATATAGTCATTAATGCGGGAGGGGCTAATACCGATGTTGCTGGCCAACTCCCGCTGTGTGATTCCTTTTTCTTCCAAAGACAGTTCTATCAGTTCCGAAACTGTCGGCTTTTCAATCGGGTAATGCTCCTTTTCATAGGCTATTACAATATCCGACATAACACTAAGTTCCAACGCCTTTTTGTCATTGGCGGGCGTATTGTCATCAACCAAAGGAAGAAGTTCCTCAGCCTTTGTAAGCGCAAATTCGTACTGCTCTTTTGTTATCTTTTCCATATTCGTATGCTTTTTATATTGTCGAACAATCTATTTTGTCATATTCCTCGTGTGTTCCAACGAACCGGATAAAGATATACCCCATTGTGAATTTTACAACAACAACGAGCCTGTATTTATTCCCTTTTATGTTGAAAACATAATGCTGGTTGCCGGTGTAATCGGTCGCCGGAAATTCGACCTTTATGTCTGAAAGGCTTTTCCAATCGGCTTTCGACGCAGTGTGATACCAGCGTTCAAGCGAAACGCGGGAATCTTCGCGTCCTTTCGTTTCGTAAAACTCTTTCAGTTTTTTGTGCGATACAATCCTCATTCGTCGTTTAATTTGATGCAAAGATGCATAATAATTTTGAATTACAAAACTTTCTTCAGATAAAATTTTATAAATACGAACATAAACGGATATAAACGCTCTCTACGAGAACGTTTATGTTTTTTTATAAATTATGTGTAATCAGGAAATTTAATATTACCTTTACAGTCGCTTAACAAATTAAAAGAATAAATCAATGAATATCATTCGTTTCTGGATGCAAAATGCCCGTTCAAAGGCGCTTCCGCAAAGTTTATTACCGGCGGTTTTGGCTGTTTGTATGGCTTCGCGAGCCGGCGGTTTTTCTATTTACTTGGGAATACTGGCAGTTTTTGGCGTGATTACCGGTCATTTGGCGATGAATCTTTTTGATGATTATTTTGATTATAAAGTCAAGGGTTCGGAATTTCGGGATGCTTTGGCGAGGAAAGGTTTCCGTTCACGCATTGCCAAATGTCCTTACATCACATCGGGCGCCGTCGGTTTGAATCAACTGCTTCTTGCCTGTCTGGTTTTTGGATTTGCGGCATTATGTTTCGGATTTGTGATTTTTCTTTACCGGGGAACTGCAATTTTGTGGTTTGCCTTGATTACCGCAGTATTGGGAGTTTCCTACTCAGGAGCGCCGCTTCGTTTGTCGTATCACGGTTTGGGAGAAATAGTTATCGGCATTATGTTTGGTCCGTTACTGATGGCAGGCGTTTATTATTCCGCTTGCGGACAATTGGATTGGCCGGTTGTTTTTGTTTCCGTTCCGGTCGGATTACTGGTAGCCAATATTGTTTATACACATGCCATTATGGATTATGAACCGGACAAAGAAGCAGGAAAAATGACTTTTGCCGTATTGCTGAAAAAGAAAAAGCTAATGTTAGCGGCTTTATTGCTGCTATTGACGTCTGCATTTTCGAGTATCATCGGAGGTGTTGTTACCGGTTATTTATCGCCTTTTTACTTGTTGACTTTGCTTACCGTTCCGATGGCGGCGGCGCTGTTTTACCTGATGATTGAATTTATCCGTTACCCGGAGAAAAAGTTTTCCCCCCGCTTTTGGATGGGACCGATGAGCGACTGGCAACGGATAGAAGCTTTGGGGCTGGATTGGTTTATGATTCGTTGGCTGCTGGCCCGTAATCTCTTGTCTGTTTTCTGTTTGATTATTGTTATTGTTTGTTTTATTTAGGAATACGAAATAAATAATTTGTAATGTTTTTGCAGACAGAAGATATAAGACAAAAGAAGACAGACACAGATAAGAAAGACAAAAAGACGTCTTTCCTTCTTTTATGTCTATGTCTGTCTTCTTTTGTCTTATATCTAATGTCTTATAAGTTATAATTTTTTCATCACTTAGTTTCTTATGTCTTCTCTGTTTTATCTTCCCCTGTGGTTTTTCAAGGCTCGATTTTTGGGGCAAAAAAGTCCTTTACAAACGGTTTTGTTTATTTCCGATAAATGTAATTTGGCGTGCAAACACTGTTCGGTTTATCAGATAAGCAATCCTCATATCAAAACGTATGAACAGGTAAAAGAGGAATTGATATATTCCTATCAATTGGGGTCCCGGTTTGTTGATTTTGAAGGTGGGGAACCTACTTTATGGCGGGACGGCGATAAAGATTTGAACAGTTTGATTCGCCTGTCGAAAGAAACCGGTTTTTTTTCAGCGACGATGACGACTAACGCCCAACTCCCGTTTCCGGGTTCCGAAGCCGACTCCATTTGGGTAAGTCTGGACGGTATCGGAGATTTCCATGATGAAATACGCGGTAAAGGCACTTTCGGCCGTTTAGTGAAAAATATCGCCACAGCCAATCATCCGCATTTGAGCGTTAACATGGTGATTAATTCCCGTAACTATACATCGGTAACAGAAACCATTGAATTTGCAAAAAATAATCCGCACATCCAATCCATTTCCCTGAATTTTCACACGCCTTACGCCGGAACGGAGGACTTGTTTTTGAGTTGGGACAAACGCTTGGAAGTGATTGATTTAATTATCCGGATGAAAAAATCCGGTTATCCTATCATGAATTCTATTTCGGGATTGAAGCGGATGAAAGACAACTGTTTCAAAAAACAGTGCTGGGTATCCAACTTTATTCTGTCCGACGGGACACGTTTGGCGGAATGTCAGGGGAAAACCGCCGGCGTCTGCGACCGGTGCGGTTTCTCAATGGCAGGGGAAATGAATTCCGTTTTTAATCTGAAGCCGGATACTGTCTTCGCCGGAATGAAACTGCGGCTGTAAAGTGCGAAGCGCAGATTCAAGTAACAAATGCAACTTTATTAAAGAAACTATTCTTTTCGAATCGAAAATCTGTTTATTTTTCAAGAAAAAGCGTTACTTTTACAGCCCTAAAGCTTTAATTATGCAGTACAATCCAAACATACATCATCGCCGCAGTATTCGACTACCTGACTATGATTATTCACAATAGGGCTTGTATTTTGTAACCGTTTGTGTCCAAGACGGAGAATGTTTATTTGGCGACATAGAAAAAGAGGAAATGCGGTTGAATGAAATGGGCGAGATTGTCCGGAACGAATGGTTAAAAACGGCAGAATTACGCGCGAATGTAAAATTACACGAATTTGTGGTTATGCCTAATCATTTTCATGCGATTTTGGAAATAACGGAAAAAATCAATAATGCAATATTTGAAAATTGTGCAATGCCGCATGTGGGGGCGTTGCACGTAGGGGCGTTGCGTGCAACGCCCCCACAAACACCGCAAATCATTCGCCCATACGTTCATCAAACCGATTATGAAAAGAATGAATATATGTCAAATATTTCGCCAAAATCGGGTTCATTTGCGGCAATAATGCGTTCATTCAAATCCGCCGTAACTCGCAACATTCACCTTGCGGGTTGCGAATTTTCATGGCAACGCAATCTGTGGGAACACATTATCCGCGATACCAACGACCATGCACGTATTGCAGAATACATCAACAATAATCCGGCGAATTGGAATATTGACAGGTTTTACAAAAAATTGTAGGGGCGTTGCGCGCAACGCCCCTACACGTAACACCTCGAAACGCAACGCCCCGACAGTGAAACACCCCGAAAACGTTGCACATTTAAACACCAAATTCCTGTGCTGCCAGCCGTTTGTATCCTGCCAACCGCCATTTGGCGTTCTCTTCCGTAATCTTGAACAGCTCGGAGGCTTCGGCGGGGAATTGCTTCAGCAAGGACGCAAAACGCACTTCGCCTTTCAGGAAGTCCTGAAATTTCGTCCAGTCCGGTTCTTTGCTGTCCAGTTGGAACGGATTTTTGCCTTCGGCTTCCAGACGCGGGTCGTAACGCCACAAGTGCCAGTATCCACATTC
>JAITAH010000258.1 GCA_031284225.1 Dysgonamonadaceae bacterium
TGCTTTATATGATGGATTCAACCACCATTTCGCTGTTCGATAACATCCTAAAAGGCGTTGGCAGACATCCAAAATCGGGCAAACGAAAAGGGTCTTGTTGTGGCAAAAGAAGAAAGAATTGTGTTTGAGAAAGGTGATTTGCGACACGAATCGCGCAAGGTTGAGATTTGGGAGGGAAAGAAGCAACCGGTTGTCCTACTGACCAATAACTTTGAGTTTTCCATCGAAGATTTACGAGAAATTTATCGCCGTCGATGGGCTATTGAAATGCTCTACAAGCAACTCAAACAGAACTTCCCGCTGCATTTTTTCTACGGGGACACTGTAAATGCCATTCAAATACAAACTTGGGTAGTACTTATTGCCAATTTACTCTGCACGGTCATCGAACGGAAGATAAAACGCCACTGTTCGTTCTCGCAAATCGTAACAATGGTACGGCAAACGCTGATGTATTACATAGATTTCGTCGCTTTTATGGAAAATCCGAACAGAAGTTGGCAAATCATATCCGAAGAATACGAAAAATCACCCCCTAAAATCGTACAATATTCACTCAACTTTGGATAGGCGGGCTTACTTTTTCAAAATCCTATCCGAAATGCTGTTTTATCGGCACTTCGGACGGGGTGGTTATGTGATTTTGTGGTTTACCGGACAGCAATAAATTTTAATACTGCAAAAATGCTATAATCCGCTCATTAATCAGTTCTGGTTCCAACATCTTATCCCTGTTATCACAACAGGAAATTGCTTCAAAATCCGACTGTTCCCGAATCATTTTTTGATACTCGTCATATACTTTCTGCTGCAGCGACAGCGAGGCCTCATGAATATCGATTTTCCCGTTCAAATAATTCCGGTCGGTACCCTCGCGCGTACCGGACAACGACCGCGCTATATGGTCGAACGGAACATCCAGAAAAAACGATTTGTAGGGACGCGGTAATTGGTTATAGTCGTATTCAAAAGTCAAAATCCATTGTTTAAGATTTTCCTTTTCGCTTTCGTTTTCCATTTTGGCGCACTGAAATGCGATATTGGAATTGACGTAGCGGTCGGCCAAAACCACATATCCGTTATTTAACCAGTCGAGGATGGTTTCGACATGCTCTTTCCGGTCGTTGGCAAACAGTAAAGCGACTAATTTTGGGGGAACTTCCTGTACCGAGCCGTATTCGCCACGCAGAAATTCGGCAATCAATGTTCCGTATTGCCCTCGATTCAACATTGGAAAATGGATATAGCGGTACGGCACATGAGCGCTGTCCAGCTTTTTTTTCAATAATTCGATTTGGGTGGACTTTCCCGAACCATCCAATCCTTCGATAACAATTAATTTTCCTTTCATTCCCATTCAATTGTCGCGGGCGGTTTGGAACTGACGTCATACACCACCCGGTTCACGCCCTGTACTTTATTGATGATTTCGTTAGATACTTTAGCCAAAAATTCATAAGGCAAATGCGCCCAATCGGCCGTCATAGCGTCGGCGGATGTAACGGCGCGAAGGGCTACAACGTTTTCGTACGTTCGCTCATCGCCCATTACGCCTACCGACTGCACGGGTAACAGGATAACGCCGGCCTGCCAAACGTCGTCGTATAATTTCCATTCACGCAAGCCATTGATAAATATGGCGTCGGCTTCCTGCAGGATGCGTACTTTTTCTGGGGTAATATCGCCCAAAATCCGGACGCCCAAGCCCGGACCGGGAAAAGGATGCCGCTTGATCAAATGTTCCGCCATGCCCAACTCTCGACCCACTTGCCGCACTTCGTCCTTAAATAGCAGGCGGAGCGGTTCCACCAGCTTCAATTGCATTTTTTCCGGCAGGCCGCCCACATTGTGATGCGATTTGATGGTGGCGCCCGTAATCGAAAGCGATTCGATAATATCCGGATAAATCGTTCCTTGAGCCAGCCAGCGGACGTCCTGCAATTGATTGGCTTCGCGTTCGAAAATATCAATAAAGCCTTTGCCTATAATTTTGCGTTTCTTTTCGGGTTCTTTCACTCCGGCCAGCGCCCGGTAAAAATAATCTTTAGCGTCCACGCCGATAACGTTCAAACCCAAGTGTTCATAATCTTCCAGTACTTTTTCAAACTCTTTTTTCCGCAACAAGCCGTTATCCACGAAAATACATGTCAAGTTGTTGCCGACCGCCTTGTGCAGCAATACCGCGCTGACCGACGAGTCCACGCCGCCGGACAAAGCCAGAATCAGCTTATCGTTCCCTAATGTTTCTTTGAGCTGCCGAACGGTTGACTGGATGAAATTCGCCGGCGTCCACTCTTTTTTTGCGCCGCACACCGACAGGAAATTATCCAGAATCGTCATTCCAATGGATGTATGGAACACTTCGGGATGAAACTGCACTCCCCAGGTTTTTTCACCTTCAATGCGATAGGCGGCGCATTTCACATCGTTCGTATTGGCAATGATTGTAAAATGGTTCGGAATTTCCGTAATCGTATCGCCGTGCGACATCCAAACCTGCGCATGTTCCGCCACATGTTTCATCAACGGATCGTTTTTGTCCACCGGACAAAGTATGGCGCGGCCATACTCGCGGCTGTCGCCCTTTTCCACTTTGCCTCCGGAACTGTATGCCAAATATTGCGCCCCGTAGCAGATTCCCAACACGGGATATTTTCCTCGAATACCGGACAAATCCGGTTTAAAGGCCTCCGGGTCATTCACCGAAAAAGGACTTCCGGAAAGAATAACCCCGATGATCGATTCGTCGGTTTCCGGAAATTTATTATAGGGTACGATTTCGCAATACGTATTCAGTTCGCGCAAACGACGGCCAATCAACTGCGTGGTTTGCGAACCGAAATCGAGAATGATTATTTTTTCCATGCCTTTCCTTAAATTTCCCGCAAAAATACATATAAAAGTTGAATTATTTTCCGTTTAAATAAGAATATTGGCCTGGCGAAAGAGTAACTGTTACATATCCGTAGCATGATATTATCATAATTTTACCGTATCCCAAGAGTGGTCTCCACCCGAACCCACTTAATTCACTTACACTGTTGTTGTCATTGACAAATAGTTTTATGTTGCTTCCAAGAGGCGCTTTTCCAAATGCCTAATTTACCTCTGCCCAATAATGAAGCTAAGAAAAAGAAGGCGTTGGTTGTAAACAAAAATTGGGATGAGTTTGCTATCTGATTTTGTTTTATTCAGGAATGGTGTGTGTATTTGTGGTATGGTTGGGAAAATATATACCCAACCACACCACAAAATATTCAATTTGTCGCGTCTATCCTAAAAGACAAACTTCCTCCCGAATTAAATCAAGAAGAATACTTTGTAGTTAAGTTATCACAAGACGATAAACTATTTAGGATTGAAAACTAATATGTGATTTTGTTTATTGAAAAATAGTCTGTATATTTGTGATGGGCTTATTCGACATGTTTACCCTAAAAATATACAGAATTGGTGTAAATAAGTATGTCGTTTCCTAAAATTATACAAGTATGAAAAGTGCAAATTTATTGATCGGGTTAGGCGTCGGACTGTTGATTGGAGCGGTTGCCGGCATCTATTTTTCGTCCAGCGATGAAGAAAAGGCGGAGTATTTGAACGAAATCAACGCAAAAGTTGATAAAGCCAAAGAGAAAATCGGGAAAATGGTCAACGATGGCTTGGACGAATTGGAAAAAGCCAGCGACAAGATCAATCATGTCGCTCAAAATGCCATTTCACGAGTAAAAGCGTGCCAAATTTGATTATGGAAACCTATACGTTCAGCACGCTCATCGCTGCTTTGAAAACAGATGTAAAAGAATTGGCGGAAATCAAATTGGAACTTTTACGTCTGGAAACTGTTGAAAAGAGTTCGGCGGCAGGTTCTTTCCTGCTTTACGGTTTGATAATCATAAATCTGGTTTTCTTTGCGCTTTTGTTTGCCTTCATTGCACTCGGTTTCCTCTTGGGAGAATGGATAGATAACATTGCCGGAGGTTTCGTCATTGTTACGCTCATTTATTTATTGCTTCTTATCCTTCTGATTGTCTGCCGGAAACCTATACTGACCGGTTTTAAGAACCGGTTTTTAAAAGTATTGGATCCGGACTTGGACGACGAAACGAAATACGAAGCCAAACATTCTCGCAAAAGCGCCGGATAAAAAAGAAAGAATGTATGAAATCGGTTAAATTAACCCCATCAGAAGTCTTGCTTAGACAAAAAATCCGTTTGCAAGCCAAGTCCGACGCCCTCATCGAGGGTTTGGAAAACAACCTGGAATACCTGCAACATAATATGGGCGCCCTTATCGGCCAGACTGTCAGGGATGCTGTGCTGTCGAAAACGCCTCCTATCCTGCAATCCTTGCTAAATAAAGAGGAAAATTCGGAAACAAGCGTCTTCAATCGCTGGGCATTGATAGAAGGAGTCTTGGATATTCTTCCTTTCTTTATTAAAGGATCCAAAGGATGGATAGTCCGTCTGGTATTGGATCAGGTCAAGAAATGGATTTTTAAGCGAAAATAAAACTTTTCACATAGCACAGAAAAACAGGATTACTTTTATATCTATGTTACTAAAATCGTTGCCACGGATTTTTTATTCTCTCACCCTTGGATATAAGACCTTTTTCCTGTAATTTTGCAACAAAATACTCATTAATTTATAAATAATCACATTATGAAACATTTTTTCATCTCTCTATGGGCATGTTGCATTTTCCTTCCGGGAGTTGCACAGGAAGCCGCGAAACCTTGGGGATTTCAATTTACGACCCTGAAAGAAATTCCCATTACGCCGGTTAAAAATCAATCCAGTTCAGGCACTTGCTGGAGTTTTTCGGGATTGGGACTTATTGAAGCCGAACTGTTGCGGCAAGGAAAAGGCGAACACGACCTGTCCGAAATGTTTATCGTACACAAAAATTACGGCGAAAAAGCGCAAAAATATGTCCGTATGAACGGTACTATCAATTTTGCCGGCGGCGGCTCTTTTGCCGATGTGCTGGATTGCATCCGCGACTATGGTATTGTTCCCGACGCTATTCAAACGGGATTAAACTATGGAGATACTGTCCACAGGCATGGCGAATTAGACCAAACATTGAAAGCATACATTGGTGCAATTGTAAAAAATCCGAACAAAAAATTATCCACCGCCTGGTATAGAGCTTATATCGGCATCGTAAACGCCTATTTGGGCGAATGTCCGGAATCGTTCACTTACAACGGAAAACAATACACTCCGAAAACGTATGCCCAATCATTGGGAATCCATGCAGAAGATTACATTTCGCTGACTTCCTTTACGCATCATCCGTTTTACACGGCTTTCCCGATCGAAATTCCGGACAACTGGCGATGGTCGGATTCGTACAATCTTCCTTTGAACGAACTGATGCAGTTAATTGATAATGCGTTAGATAAAGGATACTGCGTAGCATGGGCGTCCGACGTCAGCAGCGAAAAAGAAAAAGAGTTCAGCCGGAAAGGTATTGCAATGGTACCCGACGTTCATGCGACCGAAGGCCCCGGATCCGATCAGGCACACTGGTTGGGACTTTCTCAAACAGATAAGGAAGCGCTGATCGCCAACTTCACATCGCCCGTGCCGGAAAAGAAGATTACCCAAGAAATGCGTCAGGAAGCATTCGACAACTACGAAACGACCGACGATCACGGCATGTTGATTTACGGAACAGCTCAGGATCAGAACGGTTCAAAATATTATCTGGTGAAAAATTCCTGGGGAACCGCATCGCCGTATCATGGAATATGGTACGTTTCCGTCCCTTTCGTCGAATACAAAACCATCAGTATCGTAGTACATAAAGACGCAATTCCTAAAGAAATACGGAAAAAACTCGGTTTATAATGCTGTCGATACTGATTCCGATTTACAATTTCTCCTGTTTCGACTTGGCGAGGGAATTGTCGGCGCAAGCATCGGCAGCCAATGTTCCGTTCGAAATTATTTGCATAGATGATGCTTCTTGCTTTTATAAAAAAGAAAATCGTGCAATTCGGGACTTGCCTCACACCGTTTACATAGAATTAATCGAAAACATCGGGAGAAGTCGTATCCGGAATTTATTAGTGTCTAAAGCCCAATACGATATTCTTTTATTTTTAGACTGCGATTCCAAAATCGCGAACAGCGATTATATAAAAAGGTATTTAGAAGAATTCCGCCGGGCAGATATTCTCTCCGGCGGAACGCTTTACGAACCTTGTCCGCCCACCGATCTCAATTACGCGCTGCATTGGACATTCGGTTCCAAACGCGAATCCCCACCGGACGAAAATCAACGGAAAACATTCACTTCCAATAATTTTATAATCAAAAAAACGATCATTGAAAAA
>JAITAH010000347.1 GCA_031284225.1 Dysgonamonadaceae bacterium
CAACAGGCGTCCGGTTCTTCCCGGGCAAACGGGTCGCCGGGCGGACGCGAATCGGATTGGAAAAGATTTTTCAGTTTCATTGCGTTTCAATTTTCAGTGATGATGAATCCGGCGGCCGCCAAATCGTCCCAATACCGGGGATAGGATTTGCTGACCACGCCGGGATCGGCTATCCGTATTTCGCCGGTTTTCAGGCAGGCCGGAGCAAACGCCATGGCCATCCGGTGATCTTCGTAAGTGGCAATGACGGGATGCGGGTCGGCGGCGCACCTTTCGCCCGTCCATTCCAGAACGCTGTCCGATTCGATTTGAATCGGGTAGCCTAATTTTCGCAATTCCGTTTGCAGGGCAATTAGGCGGTCGGTTTCTTTGATGCGCAAACTTTGCAAACCGGTAAATCGAAACGGTTTATTTAATAAACAGCAGGTTACGGCAAAGGTTTGCGCCAAATCGGGTTCATGGACGAAATCGTAACGGAAAAGCCCGTTCGTCCGAAGCAACTGTTCAAACAAACGTTCCACTTTTGCGTCGCCTTGCAGGCTGTTTTTCTCCAAACCGATTCGTTCGATCCGGGAATTTTCCGGCGCCAACGCCTGAATTTCGTACCAGTACGAAGCCGCCGACCAGTCGCTTTCTACCCGAAAGGGATGCGGGACATACGGTTGAGGGGGGATTTCGATAACCGAATCTTCCCAGTGCGCTTCGATTCCGAACTGTTCCATCAACCCCAGCGTCATGCGGATGTAGGGTTGGGAAACGACATTCCCTTCCAGACAAAGGGTGAGGCCGTTTTCCATGCAAGGGGCGATCATCAGCAAGGCCGAAATGTATTGCGAACTGACGCCGCCATTCAGGACTATCTTGCCGCCCCGCAATTTCCGTCCATGAATGTGCAGCGGTGGGAAGCCTTCTTTTTCAAGATAGGCTATTTCTGCGCCGCACTGGCGCAAAGCATCTACGAGTAAGCCGATGGGGCGGTTTTTCATCCGGTCGCTGCCGGTGATTGTCCAGCGGGACGGCTGCGGGGAAGCGTCCCGTTGCGACAAACAGGCTGTCAGGAAGCGCATGGAAGTGCCCGCCGCTCCGACGTCCAATTCGGAAGCGGACGACTGCAAAGCCTGATACAGCGCCCGCGTATCGTCGCTATCCGACAGGTTTTCTATGGGATAGGGGCTTTTGCTTAAGACATTCAATATCAACACCCGGTTACTGATGCTTTTGGAGGCCGGCAAGTGGACTTCAGTTTGAATAACGGAAGGGGCTTGTAGGGTATAAATCATAGCTCTGCGTTATATTGATTGAGTGTTAATTCTTTTCCGTCGAAAACGGCGTAGGAAAAATAAGTCATCCAGTCGCCGATAATCAACATCCGGCTCTTGCGGTTGAGCCTCCAATCGAGCAGGATGTGCCGGTGCCCGAAAATCAGGTAATCGGTATCGGGATGTTCCTGAATGTATTGTTTGGAATAGAGCGCCAAATGTTCCTTGTCTTCTCCCAAATACCCAACGGGACGAGCGATGTCCTTTTTCCGGTTGTGCCGCGACCACCCGTGCGCAAACCCGATACCCCAGCGGGAAGGGATGCGGGCGAACATCCACTGGCACGTGCGGTTATGAAAAATGAAACGAATCAGGTGAAACGAGCGCGAATCATCGCCCAGCCCGTCGCCATGCGCCAGATAGAAGGTTTTTCCGCCGATCGTTGTCCGCAGCGGCGCGGTGTGGACGGCGATTCCCAGCTCTTGTTGAAAATAATCGAACATCCAGCAATCGTGGTTGCCGGTGAAGAAGTGTATCTCGACGCCGGAGTCGTGCATCTCGGCGATTTTACCCAGAAAACGGGTAAAGCCACGGGGAACCGTTTTCTTGTATTCAAACCAGAAATCGAAAATATCGCCCAACAGGTAGAGGGCTTTAGCATCGTCGCGAATGGTATCCAGCCAGCGGACAAAGCGTTTTTCGGTAGTTTTCGGAGGCTCCAGCAAGTCCGAACCCAAGTGTAAATCCGATACAAAATATACGTTTTCTTTTGCCATTATAAAAATCCCAATTCTAATTTGGCTTCTTCGCTCATCAAGCCCTGATGCCATTCGGGTTCAAACACAAGGTTCACGTCCACGCTTCGGACGGCGGGAATGGCTTCGATTTTCATTTTCACGTCTTCCAGAATGAAATCGGCGGCGGGACAGGCGGGCGCTGTCAGCGTCATGGTAATCGCCACGTTTTGATTTTCGTCGATATCTACCTCGTAAATCAGTCCCAGATTGTAGATATCGACCGGTATTTCCGGGTCGTAAACCGTCTTCAACATTCGGACGATTTGTTCTTCCAGTTCCATACTGTTCGTTTCCATATTTGTTTTTTTTGTCGCACAAAGTTAAAATAAAATCCTCAATTATACACAACCGGAAAAAGTGGATAAAAGATGGGCAGATTCAAGCGCTAAAAAAACTTAATGTTTCGCATAAAATATAAAATGTTTTATTACCTTTGCTGTAATTTCAGAATTCAAAGAGTTGAATTTTGAAAGGACATTACTGAATTAACGAAAGCGTTTTTAAGATATTACTTTGTATTAGGAAATCGCCAATTTTCGAATCGGAACAAAGTAGTAGGCAACAAACGCTTGCGTTTTTTATCCGTATATAATTTGTTATATATAGAGATAAAGGCGCAGGTCTGTTGTTTATATTTGTTCCGGTGGGTGTTTGGCGATACCTCTAATACAAATAAAGCATTAAAACAGTTCCTGCGTTTTTTATTTTTAAATAATCGGTCTTTCGAAGGAACGGAAGGACAAAAAAATATATCTATATGAACCCTTTAACAGCAGAAGAATGGTTAAGCAAAGGAAAAGAGCAAATATTCGTTTGGAAACTAACAAATGGAGAAGAACGTAAGGGTCAAAAACACCATGAAGAAACTTTGTCTTATTTTGATAAGGCAATAGAATTGGCCAATGATAACAAAGAAATTAAAACTCAAGCATGGTATCATAAAGGAGAAAAGTGGATTATGCTACCTGACTGGAATGAAAATTATTACTATAATGAAGCAATAAAGTGTTATGATGAAGCACTCAAATTTGATAAAAACTATGCTCCCGCATGGTATGCCAAAGGGTGTGTTATGGAAGAACTGGGAAATAATGACGAAGCTATTGAATGTTATGACAAAGCAATAGAACTGGATAAAGAGAATGATCAATATAGAGTTTCCAAAGCAGATATTCTATTTAAAACAAAAAAGGATAAAGATGCTATCGATTTGTTGCTCAAAACCAATTTAGACCTTTTAGAAAAACTTTCTCATTTAAAAAATAAAGGACAATTCTTTGATTATTTAATTCAGTCCGATGATTTTGAAGACAGTTTTTTTCGCGCAATAATGGAAAAAAATGAAATAGCAGACAGTAAAACTAAGAATCAGTATAGAGAGATTTATCTCCGATCTCTGTTACTCATCAGTTATTTGTTTGTTTCCGGCGAAGACGTTGCTCATTACACTACAAAAAGTGTTGCTCAAAAACTTTTATTTGGAAAATCTAAATTTCGCCTGAATTTGAG
>JAITAH010000374.1 GCA_031284225.1 Dysgonamonadaceae bacterium
TTTCCGATTGAAATGCCGAAACATTACTACAACAACGACGACCCGCAACAAGGCATTGCCGTCCGGTGGCGAGCGCACGCTCACCTGTTATTCAAAAACTGGCTCAATTACTACGTTTACCAGGCAACCCCGTTCGATCCGAAAGAAATCGAACGACTCAACGAATTGAAATGTTAGATGAAAACCGTTCGGAAAATCGAGTTGTTAGCCCCTGCCAAAAACCTTGAAACAGGAATCGAAGCCCTTCGCCACGGAGCGGACGCCGTTTATATCGGCGCGCCCAAGTTCAGCGCCCGCGCCGCAGCCGGAAATTCCATCGAAGACATTCGCCGGCTGGTCGAAGAGGCGCATATTTTTCATGCTAAGGTCTATGTCGCTCTCAACACGATTTTAACGAATGACGAACTACCGGAAGCCGAACGATTGATTTACGACATTTATTTCGCCGGCGCCGACGCGCTGATTATTCAGGATATGGGTATTTTGAATCTTCCTCTGCCGCCCATCGCCATACACGCCAGTACGCAAACCGATAACCGGAGCGTCGAAAAAGTCCGGTTTCTGGAACAAGCCGGTTTTTCGCAAGTCGTGTTAGCGCGGGAATTGTCGCTGGACGAAATCCGGGACGTCGCCGATCACACCCACGTGCGTTTGGAGGCGTTTATACACGGCGCTCTCTGCGCTTCGTTCAGCGGACAATGTTATATCAGCCAGGCAGTTTCCGGCCGGAGCGCCAACCGGGGAGAATGTGCGCAGTATTGCCGGTTGCCATATACTTTATCGGACGGTCGGGCAAAAACCATTGCAACGAATAAACATTTATTATCGCTCAAAGATCTTAATCAATCGGCGCACCTGGAAGCTTTGCTGGATGCAGGCGTTACTTCCCTGAAAATCGAAGGACGATTGAAAGACCTTTCTTACGTTAAAAATATCACCGCCTGGTACCGGAAACAATTAGACCGGATTTTTGAACGGCGACCGGAATATCGGGCGGCTTCTTCCGGCGAAACCGTTCCTTTTTTTATCCCGAATCCGGAAAAAACTTTTAACCGGGGATTTACCGATTATTTTCTTAACGGAAGAAAACCCGGTATTGCATCGCCCGATACGCCCAAATCGTTAGGAGAACCGGCAGGTCGCGTCAAAGACATTCAAGACCGCTATTTTGTCCTTGCCGGAGAAAACCATACAACCGGACAAAAGGCGATCCACAATGGCGACGGATTATGTTTCTTAACGCCAAAGGGCTTAATCGGATTTCGCGTAAACCGCGCGGAAGGCCGCAAAATTTTTCCGACCGATATGCCGCGTTTAGACAAAGAGGTTCTCCTTTTCCGCAATTACGACCACGAATTTGAAAAAGTCTTATCGAAAAAATCCGCTGAACGGAAAATCCGGATAGAATGGGCGCTGGAAGAAAACAATTTCGGCTTTTCCCTCACGGCAATCGACGAGGACGATTATTCGGCCACCGTTACCGCCGAATGGAAGAAAGAATTATCCGTTAAGGAACCAACGGCCAATATCCGGGAACAATTATCGAAGTTGGGGAATACGCCGTTTACTATGACCCGGTTGTCGATTCGCCTTTCGAGCCAATGGTTCATTCCTTCTTCCGTGTTGAGCGAACTGCGGCGAAAAGGCGTTGAGGCTTTGTTGCAAGTTCGGCAAATTGGTTTCCTGCGACCGGTAGCCGTCATTCGGCCAACCAATCATCCGTATCCTGCTATCGAATTGTCGTATTTGGGAAATGTGGCCAATGAATCGGCGCGGCAATTTTATCGCCAACACGGAGTAACGGCCATCGCGCCCGCTTTTGAAATGGAACCGCCGAAAAACGTTCCCCTCATGTTTACCAAACATTGCCTGAAATACATGTTCGGACATTGTCCTAAACAAAACCCTGCTCTGCCCTGTTCCGAACCGTGGATATTGTCCGCCGGTAATCGCCGCTTTGCGCTGCATTTTGATTGCAGGAATTGTCAAATGCTGGTGTTTGAAAATGAATAAGGACTATTCATTGTCGTTATTCACCCACTGCATCAAATAAACATCTGTAAATCCTTCGCCGGTTTTGATCCACGATTTCAGCAATCCGGCTTCCCTGTATCCGCTTCTTTGAAACAGCCGGTAACTCGGTTGATTGCCGGCAGGAACATAGGCGTACAGTTGTTTCAGCAGCAAAATCCGAGAGGCATATTCCTGCATCAGTTGCAGGGCTTGTCCGGCGACGCCTTTGCGACGGTAGTCGCTGTCGATGAAAATTCCGACGCCGGCGCGAAGGTGCAAAGGCTCAAAACGATACAAATCCAGGGCGCCGACCGTCCGGCGCGAGGCTTTTTCGACAATCATTAACCGCAATTGGCGCGATTCAAATATATCCTGAGTCAAGGCATTTGTGAGGTATTCCCGCAAGGTGAACCGGGAATAGGGCGTCAGGGTCGAACCGTGTTGCCACAGATCCGCGTCGTTTTCCCAACGGTACAACCAATCCAAATCTTCCGGTTCCAGCGCCCGAAGGGCTATTGTTTCATTTTCCAGTAATGCCATCGTTTTTTTTTGTTGGTAATAAAATGTTTATTTATGCCGATACAGATATTTCAGGGTAATCATAATCAATAAACCCATCGCAAATTTACATAAAAGTTCTCACATATACACAGACAAAAAAATAGACAAAAGACAGAAGAAGAAAGAAACAGATAAGAAAGAGAGAAAGACGTCTTTGATCTTTTATGTCTGCATCTACCTTCTTTATTCTTTCATCTTTTATCTCCCAATTTATAGAAGAAAGGCAGCATTTTTCTTTATTAGCGATTGGGTTTCTCAAATTTCCGACAACGCGATTCCTCCGCCTGTTAATAATTCTTTCGTTATTGATTTTCAGCGGCTTGATATTTTTCGACTTCCGATTGCCCGGCGCCGTCCATTTCTGTCCGTATAGAAATTCACGTCTGTCCGTAGGAAAATTTACTTTTATGCTAAACAAAATTTATATCCGAACACAATAGCTGCGCAAGGACAGCGTAAATAAGCATATCGTTCCCTTTTGTTTTTATTGATTATCGGCCGCAAACCGTTCGATTTTCCGGCGCTGTTTCTTTTTTTCTGCCAAACACACGTCGCATTGACCGCAAGGGGGAGCGTCTTTTTCGCCGAAATAATTCAACAGCATCTGGCTGCGGCAAATATCCTGCGACGAACCGTAGCGAATCACATTTTCTATCCGTTCTTGCAACCGTTCCCGGCGTTCTTCATACACCGCTTTCGGAATATGCAGATATTTTATCTCTTCCCGGTCGCGAAGGTAATAAATGGTCGGGACTTTTTTGGCTGCAATATAGTGAATGATATTCTGACTTGAAAGCGCTTTCAAGCCTTCATATACTTCGTGCGGACTTAAACCGGTACGTTGCGCCAACAAGGTTTCGCTGATATACACATAATCGGAAAAAAGCCCCGTATAGGAACGCAACAGCGCCTGTATCAGGTATTCCAGCGAAGCTCCCAAGCCCCGAATGTGGTACAAATCGTCCCGATGAGCAGTAAACAATAATTTGGATTGCTTGTCGGTTTCTTCCAGATATTCGATGTATCCCGCCAGGTCTAACAGCTTCAAAGCGCTGTGTACATGGGCGATATTGTAATGATAAACCGCACAAAACTGTTCAATCACAAAATTATGCCCGGTATAAGCGCCCATACCCATGCCGATTTCAAAAAAGTAAGCCAATTTCTCATAGACTTCGTAAATGAACTCTTTGTCCGGAAATTCTTCTTTGATGCATCGTTTCAACCGGCCTTCATCGTAGGAAGAATACAGCGCCACGGCGTAGGCTTTTTGCTCGTCCCGTCCCGCCCGGCCGGCTTCCTGAAAATATTCTTCCAGCGAGTTGGGCAGTTCGAAATGGATAACGATCCGCACGTCCGGTTTATCAATTCCCATTCCGAAGGCGTTGGTACATACCATGATGCGACGCCGGCCGGATTTCCAGTCGTTTTGTTTGCGGTTTTTTTCATCTATGGTCAATCCCGCATGAAAGAATTCGGCGTCGATACCCTGTTTTTGCAGTTCTACGGCAATCTCTTTGGTCCGTTTCCGGCTGCGGACATAGAGAATACCGCTTCCGGGAATACCGTTCAGGATTTTCAGGATTTCGAAGAGTTTATCTTCGGTTTTGCGGATGACATACGCGATGTTTTTCCGTTCAAAACTTTTACGGAAAACGTTTTTTTCCCGGAATTGCAATTTTTCTTGAATATCGTCGATGACTTCGGGCGTAGCGGTGGCAGTCAGCGCCAACACGGGAACTTCCGGAAGATAGTCGCGCAAGTCGGCTATCTGCAAATACGACGGTCGGAAATCATAGCCCCACTGCGAAATGCAATGCGACTCATCGACCGCAATCAGGCAGACATTCATATCCCTGAGTTTGGCAAGAAATAAATCGGAGCCCAAGCGTTCGGGCGAAACGTACAGGAATTTGTAATCGCCGAAAATACAATTTTCCAGCGTTACCAGAATTTCATTATGACTCATCCCCGAATGAATCATTGCCACTTTAATGCCTTTTGGTCGAAGCGCATCCACCTGGTCTTTCATTAAAGCAATGAGCGGGGTAATGACGATACAGATTCCTTCCATCAACAACGTGGGTACCTGAAAGGTGAGGGATTTGCCGCCACCGGTAGGCATCAGTCCGAGTGTATCTTTTTTTTCATAGACGGAGGCGATAATTTCTTCCTGTAACGACCGGAAAGAGTCGTAGCCCCAATATTGTTTCAGAATTTCGTGAAAGGCATTCATTGTTTCGCTGTTTGCTCCGCAAAATTAGCATTAAATTTCCATACTACACACAGACAGATGAAAATAGACATTAGATAAAAAAACGAAAGATCCGAAAAGCTGCAATGGCACAAGCTTTTTCGGATCTTTCGGCATGTCCGGCCGGGTAACTGTTATAATGGATACTCGTCGAATGCGTACAAAATAGTAGAAAGGTAACGCTCGCCGGTATCGGGCAGGATAACGACAATGTTTTTACCTTTGTTTTCAGGACGTTGTGATAAAACGGTGGCGGCATAGGCGGCGGCGCCGGAAGATATTCCGACCAGCAAACCTTCGCTTTTTGCCAGTTCGCGGCTGGCGCTGATGGCGTCGTCGTTCGATACGGGAATAATTTCGTCCACGACTTCGGCATTGTACGTTTTCGGCACAAAGCCGGCGCCGATGCCCTGTATCTTGTGCGGTCCGGAATTTCCGCCCGACAATACGGGCGAGTCTTTCGGTTCGACGGCCACAATCCGGACAGCGGGATTATGTTTTTTAAGGACTTCTCCTACGCCGCTTACGGTGCCTCCGGTACCTACGCCCGACACGAAAATATCGACTTGTCCGCCGGTATCGCGCCAGATTTCCTGGGCGGTAGTGCGTTTGTGTACTTCGGGGTTGGCGGGATTTTCAAATTGCTGCAAAATGATGGCGCCGGGCGTTTCGTCGCGCAGGGCCTGCGCTTTGGCAATAGCGCCCTTCATTCCTTCGGCGCCGGGCGTCAATACGAGATTGGCGCCTAAGGCTTTCAGCAAGTTGCGCCGTTCGAGGCTCATCGTTTCGGGCATCGTAAGAATCAGCTTGTAACCTTTCGAAGCCGATACGAAAGCCAGCCCTACGCCGGTGTTTCCACTGGTAGGCTCGATGATAGTAGCGCCGGGTTTCAGCACGCCGCGCTGTTCCGCATCTTCGATCATCGACAGGGCAATGCGGTCTTTGACGCTGCCCGCCGGATTGAAATACTCTAATTTTGCAATAATGTGCGCTTCGATGTTCTTGGATTTTTCGTAAGCGCTCAACTCCAACAAGGGGGTGTTACCGACCAAATCCGTTAATTTTTTTGCAATAGTTGCCATATACAATTACTTTAAATGAAATATTTTGCCGCAAAGGTAGTGCGGCGGGGGAACTCTTGCAATAACACATTTGTGGTATTTTTTCGCTTTTATTTGTTAAAATCATTCTTTTGGAATACTTTTGTAGCTCATTGTAATTTATCGCTTATCTATCGTATGCATCCATTTATTATAGCTGACAATCAATATATTACGCGAGCAGGGATTATATCGCTGCTTCGACAGTCGGCCTACGACGACGGCATTATCGAAACCGCATCGCGGTTGGATTTGAAAAAACAGATGGAAATCCATCCCCAGGCAACGGTTGTGCTGGATTATACGCTGTTCGACTTTTCGGATGCACAATTGATGAACATGAAACAGCGTTATCCCCAATCGCTGTGGATGCTTTTTTCCGACGATTTATCGAAGCCGTTTTTGCGGCAGGTATTGCAGTCGGAGCAGCGATACAGCGTAGTGATGAAGACCGACAGCGAGGAGGAAATTCTTGCCGCTCTCCGCAACGCCCTCCAAGGGGAAATCTATCTGTGCGAAACGGCCGTTCATGTGCTTCGGGAGGAAGTCCCCCTCTCGGCGTCCGATTTTCCGCTTACGGCCAGCGAACAGTTGATATTGCACGAAATCGCTATGGGAAAAACGACCAAGGAAATCGCTTATGAAAAAAACCTGAGTTTTCACACGGTAAACACCCATCGCCGGAACATTTTCCGCAAATTGGACATCAACAATGTGCATGAAGCAACCAAATATGCGTTACGCGCCGGATTGATCGATTGGGCGGAATATACGATTTAAGGAAACCTGTGCCCCGGACGTCTATACGCGTATTTAGATGAAGCCGTCTCAATCATCGTCATTGAACCCCGGTCGATTTTAGCAAGCTCCCGATCCTGTTGTGAAACGCCTACGGCGTAGCCGGTTTATGGCCTGTTCATGCTTTTTCTATTGATAGGAATGCCTTATCGGCATTTTAAAACAATCCGTATATTTTTTTCCGCATGCCTTTCGACGTCAGCCGTCCGTCGAAAAAAGGGAACAACATGCTATTCTGAAAAATCATACTAAAAGGGTAAAAATTCACCTTTTTTAATTGTAAAAATACCATAAAAAGGGGATTGTATATTCTTATTCTTCTATATACCTTTGCCGCGAAAATGAAAATTTACAATGCTTTATAAATTCCTTGTAACTCTTTTAATGTGTCTGGCTGTACAAAACGCTTTTTGTCAGCCGTCCATTTCAGGAAAAATCCTCGATGAGAAAACCCGGCAACCGGTGGAATATGCTTCTATTACGATTGCCGATCGTGAATTATGGGCGATCAGTAATGAAAAAGGCGAATTTGTCATCAAAAATGTTCTGCCGGGCAACGTTCAGCTCATCATTTCCTGTCTGGGTTATGTAAAGAAAAC
>JAITAH010000409.1 GCA_031284225.1 Dysgonamonadaceae bacterium
TCTGTTCCTTTTGTTTTCAAGTTGGTAGCGTTGTCGGCATTGAACGCTTTCACCCAGCTTCTCCCAACGGGCGAAGCGTATTCTTCCCTTTCGGGAGAGTTGGAGGGGGATTCAAAAACAGGCAAGTCGCGCGGACGAGAATCCATTATTCCACTCCATTTGCCGTTTTCCAACGTATTATACTTTGTCGTCAGAGCGTTGATTATGTTGTATGTGTTCAAGCTTTCGGCAGCATACTGTTTTGCATTTTCGGTATCGCCCGTTTCCAAAACATAATTTGACAATTGCCGGTACAGCCATTTCCGATTGATTAGCGAAGCGCACCGTACGGGATATTCCACTAATTGAAAAAAGGCGCTTTTATTATTGTCGGGAATGTTTTCCCCTATTTCCGTCACCTGTCGTTCGAGCGACAGGTAATCATCTATTCTTTGCTGCAATTCGTTATTGAACGCGGGGTTGTACTCACTGTTTTTAACCGGCGTAAATCCGTGCCTCCCGTATCCCGGTTCTTCTACACGGCTCCAGCCTGTAAACTCGGGCTTGCGGATATTCGCCAGACGGTAGTATTCTTTCATCACGGAGGTTATCGCTTCCGCGTTCCGTTCGCCAAATTCGCGCTCTGCCCAGCTTTTTAGATGCTCAAAGGCGCCTTTTTCTTTCTTGACCGACTCGATATTCCACGCCAAATCCATAAAAAATTCCGTCAAGTATTCCGCCGGTTTTATATCCCCGACATTCAAGACCCAAAGTTTCTTTGCGTTATGGTCATAAGCGCGTTTCATTTCAGTGTAAATTTGTGCGGGCGAAGTGGAAGCCAGCCAAAGGTAGTCGTGTGGCTGCCCCCAGTATGATACGTGATAATAAACGCCTGCTCCGCCTTTACGAAGTTGCTCTTTTGCATCGGACAGGCGGCGGATATAGCCGTAATTGTCGTCGCACCAGACCAGCGTAACATAATCGGGGACTTCCAATCCGGCGTCATACACTTCCAGTACCTCTTTATAGGGGATAAACGCCTGCGGGATTTTTTCGGGATTGAGGCTGATGTGTTTTTTGAGCGCATCCTGCTGCGCGGGAATAATTTGGGAAAGCGCGTTTTTGTGTTCTTCGAGCGTTCTCACGCCCTGCATCATGCCGTCGTGCTTTCCGCGCATCCCGATGGTGTAAATGTTTTCCGAGTGTTGCAGTTCTTTCAGGCGTTCCGCCCAGTAGTCAAGCACGTTTTGGCGATTGGCGATAAAATTGTAATCGCCTTTGCCCGAAACGTCCCATTCGCTTGCGGAGTTGCGCATTAGCGGTTCACAGTGCGATGTGCCGACTACAATACCGTATTTGTCCGCCATTTCCCTGTTGCCTTTCACAAAGTAAAACGGCACTGTACATTCGTGCATGGCAGGCCAAATTGCGTTGGCACGAAGACGCAACAGCAGTTGGAAAATTCTTTCATAACATTCGGGGGCAATCGCGCCTTTCCAGCGCGGATTGTCGGCAAGTTTTACGCCATCAATCAATTCATAGCTGAATTTTTCGGTAGCCCAGGGCAGCAATCCCCAATCTTCATCGTTCAGGAAAATGCCGCGATACTGTACCGAAGGCGACTTTGCTCCCTGAAGAATAGCATCTTCAAGCATGAACACATCGCGCTTTTCGGGTGTTACATCCGCCCACCACTGCCACGGCGAAACGCCAATCATGCGCGACAGTTCGAGGATTCCGTAAGCCTTTCCGCGGGCGTCGCTGCCGGCGATAAACAGTTTTTTGTCCCGAATATCCATTTTAAACGTTTCCCATTTGCTTTGCAGTTCGTCGGACGAGGCGACGATAATTCGTGCCTGTTCCCTGTTAGCGGTCGGTTGTAAGTCGGCATTGAAAACTGTCTTTACGTCGTTTTGCAACATGGAGAAAGCGGAATAGACTACCGGTTTTTCGTTCCGGTCGATGTAAAAATACGTGATGCGATTCTTTTCAAACAATGCGGGTTGAGTAAGCGTATTTTTCTTTATTTTCGGGAAAAGTTGAGTATTGAACGGAATAATTTTTACGATACGGCTGTTTTCGTCGTCAAACTCAAATTCGTTGATACAAATCTGCCGGTTGGCAGTCCCGGATACAAACGGCAGGCTATGTTTGTGATACAAAATATAGTTTTTCCCCCGAAACGAAAAAAAGGCATGATGTCCGGGGCCATATACCCGGAGGCTGTCGTTTGTTTCGAGGATCGGGCTGTTTATCGCTTCCTCGAATGGTCCGAACGGACTGTCGCCGGTGGCATACCGCACTTTATATGTGCTGTCAATGGTTTTGCCGTCGGAATAAGTCAGAAAGTATTTGCCGTTGTGTTTGACCATAAAAGGGGCTTCAAAATAATTTTTCGGGGTTATTTCAACCGGAGTTGTTTTGAGCGAACACATATCATCATTCAGCTGGGCGACAAAGCAATGTCCGTTAATCCAGTCCCAGCCCGAGCCCCAATAGAGATAAGCCCGTCCATCATCGTCAATAAAACATTCGGCATCAATGACGTGATAATATTTTGTTGTGTCAAAAGCAATTAGCGGTTTGTCGCCCAACGGATTTTTCCACTCTCCAAGCGGATTTTCCGCCACACCGCACCACACTTCCGAACCAACTGAAACATACATATAAAAGCTGTCGCCTTTCTTCACTACCGACGGCGCCCAAACTTTGTTGCCGTTTGAAAGCGGCGAAGTGCAGGCAAGTTTTGTGGGATAATTCAATTTATGCAACTCCCATTTTTGAAAATCGCCCGACACCCGGCACGCAAGCGAATCGCCTCCCCAGGGATCAACAGTGGCATAAACATAAAATTTCCCCTCATGCTCAACAATGGAGGGGTCGTCAAAATATCCGGGTATAACCGGATTATGCAATTTCACTGACGATTCGGTTTGGGCAAGCGTTTGCGCCTGAATAAAAACATTGCTCCCCAAAATCATGCAACATATTAAATTTATTCCTTTCATATTTAACCTTGTTTATTTCGTAATTGCGTAAATGTAAAATTATTTTTCCGTATATCCAATCACTATTTTTTCCACATTCACAAAATAATCGTCGCTACCGTAAAATATCGACATCTTTTTGTCCGACCAGGTTGAATTTTCGCCGGTTACTTCCACTTTCAGCGTATAATCGCCTTGGGGTAACGGAGGACTGATGTAGCGTATCGCCCTGTCGGGAACTTTGCTGTAAAAATCGACAGGCGACGAAACAACCGTCCTGCCGCTTTTGTCCGTAATAATCACACGTCCATAGCCGCCGTGCGCGTTGCTTTCGCCGAAGACGGCAATTTGCCTGCCCGAAAATTTCACTGTTACAAAATCGCCTTTCGTGTTGGAAACAACTGGTTTTCCCAGCAGATTTGCGCCTTTGAGCATACTGTTTTCGGGCGCCTGCAAAGCGAGCTTTGTGCCTTCGACATGCAGCGGCAACCACACATAAGTGGCGCAGGAGCCTTGCTTGGGGAAACTCCAGCGGTCGCCCATATACATTGGAATTGTGCTTTCGCTACCTGTTTGCGGAAAAACAAATGAACATTGCGAATTGTACGTCAAACTTCCTTCGAGTGCAAAAAGCCCCTGTGCTGTCCAAGGGCCCTCAATATTAGTGGCGGTGTGATACATATTATCGTTTCGTTCCCAACTGGTAAGGTTGGACGAAAGCAGAAAATACA
>JAITAH010000029.1 GCA_031284225.1 Dysgonamonadaceae bacterium
GTGATACCTACTTTTTCCATCTGGTGCAAGCTTATGCTTAGAGTACATTTGGAAAAAATATGTATTTGCGCTGTTTTAGAGCAAATACATATCTTGAATGTTATTGGTCAGGTTTTGCAATACGACTTATTGTTACCTTTAGGAACGCATTGACCGGTTACTGTTCCGCCACTCCATCCCATTTTGCAAAAACTCCCTTCCAAAAGATTATTACATGCGGCTTCCACCACCGTTTCTTCCCTCGGTTGCTCTTTAATTGTATCATGTGTTCCTCCTCCCTTCACCTTCTTCAATTCCATCTCACTTAGCGTTTCTAACACACTGTTTAACTTAATCTTTTTCATGACAAAAATAATCTAAAAATTTTAATAAACAAAACGGTCGCTATCAAGGCAAAAGGTAGAGCGAATATCTGATAAAATCTATTCTGTGTAAAATATAATACGGTAAAAGTATTCATGAAGACGCAATGTCTATTTGTATCTATTAGGGTTAAACTACGTTAATCTTATAAAATAAACTACGAAATATTTGCAAGTTCTACGTAAAGTACGTAGATTTGCGCAAACAACGTAGTTTTGCCATGCGAAAGAACATCATACTAATCGTCTTAATTTCCTTTGTTACAGGAGGTATTTCCGCAACAGCGCAAGATCAGGACAGCCTGTTGAACGGCTACCTTCGAAAAGCGCAATACCGGCAGGCCATCGAATACATCGAAATGCAAACGCCTTCGCGCGATTTAACGTATCAACAATCGCTCTGCTACAAATGGCTCAACAACTATCCCAAAGCCATCGAACAGTTGGAAATTTTACAGGAACAATATCCGGACGATATTCCCATACAGCTGGAACTCGCGCAGTGCTACGAAATCAACTTGCAGTATCCCCAGAGCATCCGGTGTTACGAAAACCTGATACAGGCCGATTCCGCCAATACCTATTTCCGAATACGAAAGGCCGATTTGCTCTATAGCGCCGAACGATATTCTACCGCCTTGGCGGATTATTTGCAAATCGATCCGGACGGTTATCATCCGGCATATCTGAAACGAAGCGTTGCGCTATGTTACGAAAAACTCAATCGACCGGACAGCGCCCAAGCGTATTATCTGGATGCTTGGAACGCCGATCGAAAGGATGTTTTTTCGGCGCTGAGTCTGACCAAACTCTGCATCCGGCAGGAAAATTACCTGCAAGCCCTGTCGTATTCCGAAACTTTTTTAGCCGAAGATACCGTCAACGCCTCCATGAACGCCCTGAACGCTTTCTGCTATTACAACCTGAACAACTACGAAGAAGCCGTCCGCCGGTTTGAAAAATGCCTCGCCGCCGGCGATTCGTCTCTCATGGTCAACCGCAGCTTAGGCATATCCTATTTCTTCCTGAAAAACGATACGGCCGCTTATCCCTTTCTGCAACAAGCGTATAAACGCGATACAACCAATGCGACCGTCCTCTACGCCCTGGCGTCGGTCAACTACCATTTACAGCAATATCCGGAAGCAATCCGGGCTTATGAGACTCTGATCGAACGCGAGACGCCTAATCCGAATGCGCTTTGTACGTATTACGCCGGGTTAGCCCAGTCGTGCGAAAAAGATAGTTTATACCATGATGCGGCCAGAAACTATCTCGCCGCCACCCGTTACGCCTCGTCCAACCGACAAAAAATGGAACTGTTTTTCAATCTTTCCGTCCTCCTCGAATTTCAATTGAAGGATTACAAACAAGCCGTGTTTTATTATACGCAATACCAGGCAACACTGTTAAATTATCAGGACGCTTTGCTGGAACAAACGTCCCTCGACCCGGAAGAGGTGAGAGAAATCGAATTTAAACTCGACGAATTAAATAAACATATCCGCGCACTGAAAGCGGAACACGAAATCAATTATACGGATAAAATATGGAACAATTAACCCCGCAGGAAGAACAACTGATGTTGTATGTCTGGGATTTCGGACCCGGATTTGTGAAAGATTACCGCGACCGGTATCCCGATCCCAAACCGCCTTACACGACGGTGGCAACCATCATCAAAAAGCTGGAAGCCAAAGGTTATCTATCGTCGCGATTATACGGAAATACGTATGAATACCGCCCTAAAATCAAGCAGGAACGGTATAAAAGCCAATATGTATCGGACTTGGTGAACAACTTTTTCCAAAACTCGTACAAAGAAATGGTTACCTTCTTTGCACAGGAAGAAAAACTCTCGGAACAGGACTTGGAAGACATTATTCAACTCATTAAAAAACACAAATAATTCCAATGAATTTCCTCTTTTATTTTTTTAAAGTAAATATCGCCGTCCTGATCTTTTACGGTTTCTACCGGGCGTTTTTCCGGCAAGATACCTTTTTCCGGTGGAAACGGGCGGCGTTGATGGCCATTCTTTTCATTTCCATCCTGTATCCGTTTATCGAGACGGAATGGCTATTTGCAGACCATTATCGTTGGCAGAATACGATTCCGAACGGCGGTTTTCTTCCTTATATCCTGCCGGAAATTATGGTTTCGAGACAGGCGGACGGGCAATCCGTTTCCTTTATCCGCCGCCTGCCACAACTGGTTACGGCGCTGTACGGCATAGGAATCGCGACGCTCTTTTTGCGGGCGCTGATTCAAACCGGAACAATTATCCGAATCGTCCGCCGTTCGCAACCGGCCGCGCTGTATGGACAAACCGTTTACTGTAATCCGGATATCCAAACGCCTTTCTCTTTCTTCCGTTGGATAGTGTTGAATTCCAAACGCTATACGGATACGGAATTGCAGGAAATTCTCCGGCACGAAGAAACGCACGTCCGGCAAACCCATTCGGTCGATATCCTGTTGGCGGAACTGTTTTGCATTTTCTGCTGGCTCAACCCTTTCGCGTGGCTGCTGAAACGGGAAATCCGCATGAATCTGGAATTTTTGGCCGACCAGTCGGTACTCGCTTCCGGTTACGAAGCGGAACATTACCAGTTCCACCTGCTTCGTCTGACTTATCGCAAGGCGACAGCAAACATAGTTAATAATTTCAATGTATCACTTCTTAAAAAACGAATTTTTATGATGAACAAAAAGCAAACTTCAAAGCTGAGTATATGCAAATATACGTTGCTCATTCCGGTTGTCGGAGCGCTGGTATTTTTCAATAACGCGCTGAACACGCAAGCCGGAACCGTAAACGGCGTCGAACCGATCGTAACGGTCGAAATGCCCGAAATCCTTCCGGAAATGGAAATTCTTGTACAGGAAACCATTGTGCCGCCCGTGAAAACGCCGTCCGAAAAAGTTTCCGCAACGAGTCCCCAGCCGCCTGCGAAAGAAGAATCGGAACAACCGATCTTTTCTCATGTCGAACAGATGCCGGCTTTCCCCGGCGGCGAAAAAGCCATGATGCAGTGGTTGTTCGACAACATTCAATATCCGGTAGCGGCGCAAGAACAAAAAATTCAAGGTCGAGTAATTGTCCGTTTCGTGATTGGTCCCGACGGAACAGTCAAAGCGCCGGAGATCGTGCGCTCATTACATCCGATTTGCGACGAAGAAGCCCTCCGCGTCATTCGGCTTATGCCTAAATGGCTACCGGGAAAGCAAAACGGCCAGCCGATTTCGGTCTATTACTACTTGCCGATAATGTTTAAAATGCCTGATACAAACACTGAGGAGAAACCCGCAAACATTCCCGCGCAAGCTGCCCCGACAACGGAGCGTACAGATTCGGATAATTAGGCAACAAAGCCCTGATGCAGTGGCTGGATAAAACCATTCAATATCCGGCAACGGCGCAAGGGCAAGGGATACAGGGACTGGTCGTTGTCCATTTCTTGATCGCCGCCGACGGTTCGGTCAAAGATGCGACTATCGTTCAGTCATCGAACCAAGTCGATTTTCGCAAGCTCAAATTGCGAGAAGCAAAGCAACGAAGCAATCCAGGAAGTTGTCTTTTCTGGTTTGCTTCGTTTCGCTCGCAATAACGTAACATAACCGGACTACCTATCGATCGTGTACCGTGGTAAAACATTTTATATATTTCGCTTAATATCAATGCATTTTACCAGAGTAACGGTAATTCTTTTTTGTGTTTTTAACGATTTTTTTACGCCTTATCCCGTTTACAACTATGAATAAGAAATTTTGAAACAAATCGCAACTATCAATCCTTTTACTTCCGAACCCTCCGGATAATATCCAATACTTCCCGGCAGGTATCCGTAATCGTATTCCAGGCTTTTGCCGCAATCGCTTCTTTCGGAAACAGATTGGAACCCATTCCTACGCAGGTAACTCCGGCGTCGAACCAGGCTTTCAGATTGCTTTCGTCCGGTTTAACTCCGCCGGTTACCATCAGCAGCGACCAGGGCATGGGCGCTTTCAATCCTTTGACAAAGTTCGGCCCCAAAACGTCGCCCGGAAAAACTTTGCATAAATCGCAGCCTTGTTCCTGGGCAAAGCCGATTTCGGAAACCGAACCGCATCCCGGCGTATAAGGTATCAACCGGCGGTTGGCTACCCGGGCTACTTCCGGATTAAACAAGGGACCTACCAAAAAATTCGCCCCCAACTGAATATAGAGCGAAGCCGTAGGAGCGTCCACTATCGAACCGACGCCCAAAATTAATTCCGGACATTCTTTTGCCGCAAACTTGCTCAACTCGCCGAAAACTTCGTGGGCAAATTCGCCCCGGTTCGTAAATTCAAATGCACGCACACCGCCTGCATAACAGGCTTTGACTACATTTTTCGCCACTTCTACATCCGAATGGTAAAAAACCGGCACCATGCCGGTAGCCGACATCGCGCTCAAAACTTGGATTTTATTAAATCTTGCCATCTTTCAAATTTGTTTTGTAAAACGATGCAAAGATAACAGAAAATACGCATTTACACACAAATGGGTGTGAATGGTTAGTTCTTTTTTTGAGGCGCTATTGACTTTTTACTGTATTTTGAAAAGTACGGAGGTGTTTTCCATTGTCCGGAGGACAAAACAAATAGTAGATTCAGCTTTTTTGATATCCGGGGTTATTTTTGAGAGAGGATTTTTTTTTCGGACATCCGTTTTAATGCATGACTTTCAATATCCATGAGCCGACGGTTCCGGTATTTTTCAATCGCTTCTCTTTCTGCTTTACGTACTTCGGAAATTCGTCTGGCGTTTTCCCTCTTCTCTTTCACTTCCTCTTCGAAAAGAAATTTGTAAACAAACGTCCCTATG
>JAITAH010000053.1 GCA_031284225.1 Dysgonamonadaceae bacterium
TATTATGTGTCCAGTTGGGGCGAAGGCATTTATGTATTGAATGAAAATCTGGAACTGGAAGAACTGTATTCGCTCGACAACAGCAGCCTGCAATCGGCGCTCCCCAACTCGACAAGCGCCGACCGCTTTGTCCGGGTAGATGGAATGGTTTTCGACGCCAACCATAACCTTTACACCGTTAGCGGCGGGGTTGTCAACGGATTAAATATTCTGTCAAATACGGGTCATTGGTCGGCGCACGTCTATGATCATCTGTCCGGCATTTCCCCCAACCGGATTATTATTACCCGCGACGGCAAAAAATGGGTGAATTTTTTCCGGAAAGGATCGGCAGGACCCATCGGCATATTCGTACTGGACGATACGAAAGGACTGGTCGATGACGCCGGCGATGATAACAAGGACGTCGTTTATTATTCCAATCAATTTGTCGATCAGCAGGATAGGAGTATCGGAGCGACTACATACAGTTGCATCCTCGAAGATTTGTCCGGCACGGTTTGGGTGGGTACCGATAACGGTCCTATCACTTTTTCATCGGCCGAACAGGTCGAACAAGGCGTCTGCTACCGGCCGGTCGGAGTGGATGAATACGGCTCCGGTTATTATCTGCTGGAAGGGCAAAAAGTAACCGCCATCGCCGTCGATGGAGGAAACCGGAAATGGATTGGAACCGAAGGCGGCGGCTTATTCTTCGTGGATCAATCAAACGAAAACCTTACCGTTGAAAATTTCAATACCAACAACAGTCCGATTCTTTCCGATAACATTACTTCTATCGCCATTAACGGCAAAACCGGCGAAGTGTTTATCGGCACCAACCGAGGCGTTTGCTCCTATCAGGGAGACGCTATCGACGGCCAACCGGATTATTCCGGAGTACACGCTTTCCCCAATCCGGTGTTTCCGAAGCGTAACAATCAAGTAGTCATCACGGGATTGATGCAAAATTCCCGCATCAAAATCACCGACGTCGCCGGCAACCTGATCAAGGACGCCGTTTCCAACGGCGGGCAATATACCTGGAATTGCGCCAACCACAAAGGCGAAATCGTAACATCCGGCATTTACTTGGTGTTTGCCACCCTGTCGGACGGTAGCCAGGGCGTAGTAACGAAGATTATGGTGTTGAAATAGCGATTTCAACGTTCGTTGGCGCGAAGCGTCATTTATTGTTTTCCACAATACCTTGAATATCCTCGGTAGTAAATTTTCCCAACAGACGGATAATCACACATTCGTTTTCGTCTTCGACAAACATGATTAACGACCGGATATAATCGCCTTCTTTCTGTGCATAAAAACGCACATGGTTGTTTTCGTCTTTGATGGTCATCAGCACTTCGTAAGACGGATTGATCTTAAAAAAAGCCATAATTTCTTTTTTCATCATTTGCTTAGCCGCCTCTTTTTCAGACGTAAAAATGTCGATTTGATCCAGTTTGCTTGCAATATCCTTTATGTTGACGCCGTTCATATCCACCGAAGCGGTCAGAGATGGCGCCATTTTTAACAATGCCTTGGTAATTGTTACCTGCGTAATGTCCTTATGATTGGCAAACTTGTTTAACAACCACTCGTCGATCTGTGTTTGTGCAAAACCAATGCCTGTCGTCAAAAATAGCAAAAGGGCTACTACTGAACTTTTTGTTTTCATCTTTTGAATGTTTTATTAATTGTATGATTAGATTTTTCTATTTCATTGACGGCCAGCGACCATTGTTCCATTCCCTTATTGAAATTACGGGAAACCAGCGCCAAAGCTTTTTGGGCTTCCCTGCAAGCCAATATCTGTTCTTCCGACAGGGCGGTGGTCTGCGCCGTCAACACGGTATCTTTGGAGGAACCGGAGTACAGGAAGATTCCGGCGCCGAGCAAGAGGGTTACGCCGGCCGCTATCCCGCTTATCCAGCGGCGCAGTTGCCGGGTTTTGGCGGCCGAGCGCTTTTCTTCTTCCGCCAAGCGGTCGATCAGAATTCCCAGACGGGATTCCAGGCCTGCGGGTACTTCTGTTGTATCGAGTAAATCATCTGTTTTCATTTTTTTCCCATTTTAGATAGTGTTCTTTAATTGTTTTTCGCGCCCGCGAAACGATGACTTTGATGGTTCCTTTTTTCAATCCGGTGCGCTGTTCGATCTCTTCGTCCGAAAGATTGTCCCATATTTTCAGTTCGACTATTTGTTTCTGCTGTACCGGCAACCGGTTCATGATTATTCGGATATATCCCAACTGTTCCCGGTTTTCGATTTGTTCGGCGAACGATTCCGGTTCTTCGATCGGGGTTTCGTACAGTGGCGACACGTCGGGTCTGACTTTTCGGAGGAAATCCAGACACATGTTTTTCAAGAGCGTTACCGCAAAACTTTCAGGATTCATCAGCGATTCCCATTCCAGACGCTTTTGCCATAACTTGATGTATGTTTCCTGCACTATGTCTTCGGCGTCCGCTTGATTTTCGAGCAACCGGTAAGCCATCCTGTACAATTTCTTATGGTAAGGCAGGAAAATTCGTTTGAAATGAT
>JAITAH010000176.1 GCA_031284225.1 Dysgonamonadaceae bacterium
ATATATTCTACCCAAACGCCGTTGCCGTAACCGGTTTCTTCCATAAGTTCTCTTTGCGCAGAAATCAGAGGGGAAGCATCTTCCTTTTCGCAGACTCCGGCACATAACTCAAAATGTACGCTTCCGATACCATGCCGGTATTGCTTTACAAAAACAAACTGCTTCGCCTTGTTTATGGCTATTACATTTATCCAGTCGGGGTATTCCATATCACAGGGTCTCTCGTCGGGACGGATGCTCCCGCATAGCCGTCAGGTTATTCACTTTATCTGTTTGAAATTCATTTTGATAATATCGATAATCTCATTGTTCAAAACGGTCAAATGTATTTAGATCAAAAAACTTTTCGTTACTAAATCTGATAAATTGATAGTTTTGACCAAAATGTAGAAAGAGAGGCGACATCGTCTTTGTCGGAAATAAACGATTCGTATCCGGACGTTCCAATCGCTTGTGTCCTATCATTTTTTCCTCTATTGTACGGTTGGATATTTTTCATAGCGCCTTAAAAAAGAATTAATCGGCAAAGGACCGTCAGGGTGGGGATATCTTTATCTTTATTCCTGCGTTCACGACAAATCCGTCCAGCGGCGCGTATATATCTTTGAATACCGGACGTGTAATCGCTCCGGTATAGATATTGCCGAATCTGGTTTGCCGCGTGTCGGTGAAATTTTCAAAATTGGCATAAACAGAAAAAGACTGCCAGATTTTTTCTATCATTGCTCCGCAAATCCAGTAATCGCGACTTGTTGTTCCGTCATTGAGTTGCTGAGGACTATAATAGTAAGCTTCCAGTCCGATTTTCCAGCTATCCTCTATTTCGTACATCAGAACATTGTTCAGGCGATGCTTGGACGTGAGCGGATTTGGCGAACGCGCTCCGTTTTCTTTCACCTTGGCATCCGTAAACGTGTAACCGACGAATAAGGTAAAATCGTTGTAATGAACTTTAAGGTTCGTTTCCGTACCTCTGGTATCAATCTGTCCGTCGATATTCCGGAATTGATAAGTCCCGTCAGAAAGCGGCAGTAACGTAAGTGGACGCCGGATGCAGGTGTAGAAAAAGAGTTGATTTACGGATAAAGACGCTTCGCCGACGGAGGTTTTGTAGTTCAAATCCGCATTTGCGCCATAACTGCGTTCCAGCTTATTGACCTCGCTGTTTACCGGAAGAACGTTTTGATAGTGTATCCATTCGCTTTCTTCCGTAAAAATAGTGGGTGTTTTATATCCCAGACCACCGCCGATGCGCGATGACCATTTTGTATTTAACTTGAATAATGCCGATAGGCGAGGCAATAGAACAAAGCCGTAATCCATTACGTAATCGCCGCGTAAACCGCTTTCCACACCGAACCAATCGGTTATTTGCGTGTTGTTCTGAACAAAAAATCCACCGGTTGTTTGACTATAATCGCGCAAAGCAAAATCGCTGTGTTTCTCTTCCGTAAAACGATCGGTATAAAAGTTGGTACCGGCCACCCATTCGGTATTTGGGTCGGTATATAAATAATGGAGTTCGGAGAAAACGCTATTTTGCCGACCGTCGAAGGTATAATCGGGAATGGTGATGACGCGGTTAAAATAATTGAAGCTACTCCGTAATGCCAGCTTTGAATGATTGCGGAATTTATGTTCAACCGAAAATTGCGTGCTGAGCCGTTGCGTTTGGTTATCCTCGAAAAAATAAAGTGATTCGCCGCCGCTATCTTTTCCCCGGATGTAACGCATGTCGCCGCCCAAGCGGTTTTCGAACGCTGTATTGGCGCTCAGTTCCATTGTTGTATAGTCGCTGAAATAGACAAAAAAACGAGGGTTTACATTGTAGCGTTCAAACTTCGGTATGGCGGAAAAATGTATGTCTGCAGGGTCGTATGCGGCATTGCTGTTGCGCGAAGTAAACAGGGTAAGGCCGGTTTTCCCGAACCGTTGGGAATAGAAGCCGTTCAGGTCAAGCCCCAGGGCGCTTGTGCCGTTGATATGAAAATTCAATTCCCTTTTGTCCGACGGTGTTTTGGAAATAAGGTTTACAAGCCCCGCAATAGCGCCACCGCCGTATAAAGTGGAGGTGGAACCTTTGATTATCTCTACTCGTTTCAGGTCGAGAGGCGGAATCTGTAAAAGTCCCAATCCGCTTGCTGCATTTGCATACAGCGGGAAACCGTCTTTAAGGATTTGCGTGTAGCGTCCGTCCAGTCCTTGTATGCGTATGGAGGCATTTGCCGAAATGGGCGAGGTCTGTTGTGTCTGGATACCCGTACTTTCGTTGAGCAGCATACGGATGTCGCCGGGTTTCATGTTCCCTTTTTCTTCCAGTTCTTCCACACCGATAAATTCAATCCGGGTAGGAATATTTTCAAAGGTTCTTGTTCCTCGAGTAGACAAAATAAGGACTTCTTCAAGGTCGGACGCTTCATTTTCGAGAAATATTTCTATCTCGCTGCTATCTGCTAAGGGGAAACTAAAGGTTTTCTTTTGCTGCTCATAACCCAGATACGAAAAAACGATGGTCTGTTTTCCGTCGGGAATGTGGTGGAGAACAATCCACCCGTTTGTGTCGGATGTTGTACCGTTTTGAGTTCCTTCAACGAGAGCCGTTGCGCCGGCAAGCGTTTCCTTGCTGTCGGCATCTTTCAGGATAGCCCTTAATGTGTTTTGGGCAAAGGTCGTGTTGCATGTAGCGAGTGTAACAAGTATAAATAGGTATGCTTTCATTTTATTTGTCTTTATCAAATGTAAGTTGCGGGGATTCCCACGGAGGTTATCATTCTTTGTCTTCTGCGATAAATTTCCATAACGGAGCCGCCATTAAGGATTGTTTTATTTCGTTATTCCTCAGCAGGCTTTTTACTTCTTCGTACGAAAATAAATGAACGCTGAGATCTTCCGTATCTTCCAGGCGCTGTTCTCCGATTTTT
>JAITAH010000229.1 GCA_031284225.1 Dysgonamonadaceae bacterium
AATCCTTCCCGGACAAGGCCTTTTTGATTGTCTTTCCCGAAAATCATTTTTTCGCCGTGGCGCAGGAAAATCGTGCGTTCCGGACGAACGTCTTTCGCTGTGATCTGCTCGTTGACGCCATCGTTGAAAATCACGCAATTCAGGATGACTTCTACGACGGAGGTTCCTTTATGCAACGCGGCCTGTTTCAGGATTCCCGGCGAATTTTTAACGTCTGTGTCGATAATGCGGGCGAAAAAATTCCCCCGCGCGCCGATAGTTAATTCCGCCGGGCGGAAAGGATCTTCCACCGTTCCGTAAGGCGACGATTTGGAAATAAATCCGCGGGAAGACGTAGGCGAGTACTGCCCCTTGGTCAAACCGTAGATTTTGTTGTTCATCAACAGGATATTGATATCTATATTGCGGCGAACGGCATGAATAAAGTGGTTTCCGCCGATTGCCAAGCAGTCGCCATCGCCGGTAGCCAGCCAGACGGAGAGTTGGGGATTCGCCGTTTTGACGCCCGTCGCAATCGCCGGCCCGCGTCCGTGGATGGTGTGAAAACCGTAAGTATTCATGTAATACGTCATGCGCGACGAGCATCCGATACCGGAAACCATCGCGATATTGTGCGGCGCAACGCCCAGATCGGCCATCGCCTTGTGCACACTGTTCAATACGCCGTAATCTCCGCAACCCGGGCACCAGCGCACTAATTGCGAACTTTTATAATCTTTAGGTTGATAAGCTATTCCTTGTGTTTCCATTTCATTCATCATTAATCATTCATTCAAAGTACTTTTGTGATTTCTTCCACCAAACGGGACACGAAGAACGGTTGTCCTTTTACCCGATTAAATTGCAAAGGATGGAATCCGCCGATTTTTCCCCGCAGGTAATTGGCAAACTGTCCCAGGTTCTGTTCGATAACGATTACTTTGGGGTATTTCCGCAAGATTTCTTCCGTATTCTTCGGCAAGGGATTGATATAACGAAAATGCGTAAAAGCCAATTTTTTGCCGGACTTTCGGATTTCATTTACCGCTTCGAACAAATGGCCGTAAGTACCGCCCCATCCTACAACTAAGAGATCGGCGTCTTCGTCGCCCAATACTTCCTGCAAGGGAAGAACGTCGGCAATTTTACCGACTTTTTCCTGACGGGTATGCACCATTTTTTCGTGATTCAAGGGGTCGATGCTGATAGTACTGAGATCGTAATCTTTTTCCAAACCGCCAATCCGGTGCATAAAATTTTCCGTACCCGGAACCGCCCAATAGCGAACTTTGTTTTCCGGGTTTCGTTGGAACGGCGTCCAACCTTCCCGCATTTCCGGCGTTACGTATGGCGGTTTAATTTCGGGATATTCGTCCAGATCGGGAATGCGCCAGGCAGACGAGCCGTTGGCTATATATCCGTCTGTTAACAAGATAACAGGCGTCATGTGTTCCAATGCAATTTTGGCCGCCCAAAACGCCGAATCGAAACAGTCGGTAGGCGAGAGCGCAGCCATCACAACGACCGGACTTTCGCCGTTACGGCCGTACAGGGCTTGCATCAAATCGGTTTGTTCGCTTTTGGTAGGCATACCGGTCGAAGGGCCGGCACGCTGTACGTCCACAATCACCAAAGGGAGTTCGGCCATTACCGCCAGTCCGATAGCTTCGCTTTTCAGCGCTAAACCGGGGCCGGAGGTGTTGGTTACCGCCAACCTTCCAGCAAAGGAAGCGCCGATAGCCGTACAAACGCCGGCAATTTCATCTTCGGTCTGCATCACTTTGACGCCTAATTCTTTACGGGCAGTCAATTCCTGCATGATGTCGGTAGCCGGCGTAATGGGATACGAGCCGAGGAAAAGTTGCATACCTGCCCTTTCGGCGGCAAAAATCAACCCGTAAGCCGTTGCTTTGTTCCCGTTGATGTCCATGTAAAACCCTTTGCGGTGGGAAGTGGTTTCGATGCGGTAGGTCGAAACCGTGGCGTGTATATTGTGGCCGTAGTTGAAACCGGCTTGTAAAATCAGCAAATTGGCTTTCAATACTTCCGGTTTTTTCTTGAATTTTTCGGAAAGGAGTTTTTCGACAATTTCCACCGGACGGTTAAACAGCCAGCAAATCAGGCCTAACGCAAAAATGTTCCGGCTCCGAAGCGCCTGCTTGTTGTCGGCAATGCCGATCAAAGCGTCTTTACACATTTGCGTAATAGCGGCCGGAACCACTTGCACCGACTTCAATCCCAATTCTTCGAACGGATCGTCGGTTTGGAATTGAGCGCGTTCCAAATCTTCCTTTAAGAAAGAATCGGTATCGATAATGACCACCGAATCCGGTTTCAGGAACAGCGCGTTCACTTTCAGCGCTGCCGGATTCATTGCTACCAACACGTCGGCTTTATCGCCGGGCGTATAAACTTTGGCGGCGCCTATTTGCATTTGATAACCGGAAACCCCGCTTAAAGTACCGTGCGGGGAACGGATTTCTGCCGGGTAATCAGGAAAAGTAATAATATTGTTT
Organism: Dysgonamonadaceae bacterium; assembly: GCA_031284225.1. The sequence goes on from JAITAH010000229.1 coordinate 2,496, forward strand.
CCCAATTCGGCGGATAGATTGGAAAAGAAAGATCCCGCTAATTGCATTCCATCGCCGGAATCGCCGGAGAACCGGATAACAACACTTTCCAACTCCTTTACTTTCGTTTCTTCTGACATAATAATAGGATTATGTATTAACTTGGATTACTAAAATCGGGCGCAAAGTTACAAATTACTTTTAAAATACCGATAAAAATAATCTAATATCGTGGGCTTGTATGTTAAAATATTTAGCGACATAATTGTTAACTATTTTTCCGGAATACATGTAAAATCCCGACCGGAAACAAGGATCGGCTGAAGCAATAGCGGTTACGCCTCCCAATTCGCCCATTTGCACGATAAGCGGCGTAAAAATATTGCTTAAAGCCATCGCGGTGGTTCGCGCTACCTGCGAACTCAGATTGGGAACACAATAATGTAAAATGCCGTATTTTTCGTACACGTCCGGATGTTCCGGCGGCAGGAAGCAGGTGGTTTCAAAACAGCCTCCCTGATTGATGCGCAAATCAATGATGACCGAACTTTTTTTCATCGTCCGGATAACATCTTCCGAAATGACATATCGTACCGAATCGTCGATGTAACGCATGGCGCCAATGACCACATCGGCCGATTCGAAGGTATTGACCAGAACATTGGGCTGGAAAACGGACGTAAAAACCGGCGTTCCCAACTGGCGCTGCAATTTGCGGAGCTTATCAATATCGCTGTCGAATACTTTGACGGTAGCGCCTAATGCCAAAGCGGCTCGCGCCGCCACCGTTCCCGCTACGCCGGCGCCGATAATCACAACTTCGGTTGGGGTAACGCCGGGAACGCCGCCCAGCAAAATGCCTTTTCCGCCTTTTTCGTTACTCAATAATTCGGAGGCGACGGAAATAGCGGCCGCTCCTTCGATTTCGGAAATCGAATTGCGCACCGGAAAACAGTAGTTATCCGGACTTATTAATTCGTAACCCACGGCATGAATCTGTTTGGCCGCCATAGCTTTGATAGTTTCCAGATTGACGTCCGGCATCTGCAACATACTCAGAACGGTAGCCCGTTTCTTCATCCATCCGATTTCTTCGAGGGTGGGAGGCGCTATTTTAAAAATCAGGTCGCAAGCAAAAACGGCGGAACGGTCGCCGACGATTACCGCGCCGGCTTCGGAATAATCGCTATCGGAATAGCGGACGCCCATGCCGGCGCCTTCCTCAAAAATGATTTCGTGGCCGGCTTCGACCAGCATATCGACGGCTTCTGGCGTGAAGGCTAAGCGTTTTTCTTTTTTCTGATTTTCTTTCGGAATACCGATTTGCATCGGCCTGCGAACATTCGACAGTTCTTGCAGCAATTCCGAGGAGAGGGGTCGCGTTTCTTGATTCATATTTTGCTTTCGTTTATTCGTTCGATTAAATCGTTTACTATCGTATCAATGCCTTTCTTTGTTTGTAGCTGTTCGGCGGGAAAAATAATAGTAGCCCGGTTATACCAGGCTTCCCGTTTATTCAGGTTGGCGGCAATGAACTGTTCCAGGTCTTCCCTGTTTTTATCCCTGATTAGGGGCCGTTTCTGCCGGCCGGTAATGAGTCGTCGCGTCAATTCGGATACCGAAACTTTCAGGTAAATGGTGATTCCCGTCCGGTTCATCCAATCCATATTATCGAAGAAACAGGGAGCGCCGCCGCCGGTCGAAATAATGGTGTTTTCAAATTGGGCGACTTCCTGCAATACCTCGCGCTCTATTTCGCGGAA
>JAITAH010000373.1 GCA_031284225.1 Dysgonamonadaceae bacterium
TCGGAGGAAGCTCCATCTACTTTATACATCGCCAAATCGATAATAATCAATACCCTGTTGCAAGAGCAATATCATTTTGAAGATATTTTAAGAAATGCGATTTATGTGGGAGGCGATTCGGATACGATAGCAAGCATAACATGCGCTTTGGCCACAGCCGTATATCCGATACTTCCGTTTCGCCAGTCTCGCCAATATCCAGAGGATGTTTTGGCGACAGCGCTCGAAAATTACCCGGAGTTTTTTCAAACCATCATATCGGGACACAACCCAAATCTCTTAATACAATAAAAAAACACACTCGCCTTTAAGTTCAAAGCACGCACTTAACGAGTGGAATATGGCTTGGGTTGAACCGCTCTTGTATTCTTTTTCAAGTCTTTCTTCGCCCTGTTTTCAGAATCGCCGACAGCTATTTCTTTCCCTGTTGATATAAGTTTCTATCTCAATAGCATCGGAACTGCTACCGATGGTTTTAAGAACAAGGTACTTCTCTCTGCTTTTGTCTATAACCTGAATACAGACAACACCACTCAGGCTTTCCTTGTTACTGTTCTTTTACCTTTACCTTTTCCTTTACCTTTTCCTTTCTCCGGTTTTTCCGGAGCTTCCCGGATAATCTTCATCGCCTCGTCATACGATAATTCGGCCGGATTTACGCCTTTCGAAATTTTGTAATTGGCTTTTTCGTAAGCGATATACGGACCGAAACGGCCGTTCAATACTTGCAATTTTGCGTCTTCCGGGAACGATTTGATCACTTTGTTGGCGTCGCGTTCCTGTTTTTCTTTGATTAACTGCTCGGCTTCTTCGATGGTTATATGATAAGGATCGTAATTTTTCGGAATCGTAGTAAACGTATTCTTGTATTTCAAATACGGGCCGAAACGGCCGATAGCCGCCGACACCGGTTCGCCGTCCAGCGTCCCTACCGTGCGCGGAAGGCTAAATAATTGCAAAGCTTCGTTCAACGAAATGCTTTCTATGGATTGCCCTTTCGCCAGGGAAGCGAATTGCGGTTTCTCTTCATCGTCGGCCGAACCGATTTGCACAAAAGGACCGAAACGGCCGATTTTTACCGAAACCGGTTTGCCGGTCTGCGGATCTGTTCCCAGCACACGCTCCCCGACTTTGTGTTCGGTTTTAGAGGCCGATACTTCCAGTACCACCGGATGAAAAAGGTCGTAAAATTTACGCAAGGTATCCGTCCATTTCATTTCGCCATCCGCCACTTTGTCGAATTCCTTTTCCAAATCGGCCGTGAAATTATACTCCAATACCAAGGGAAAATGTTCGGTCAGGAAGTCATTCACCACAATACCCTGATCCGTAGGCATCAACTTTCCTTTATCGGCGCCTACCGTTTCGGTCTTGACGGTTTTAACAACGGTTTTGTTTTTCAATGTAAGCGTCGTAAACGATTTTTTTTCACCTTCTTTATTTCCTTTCTCAACATATCCTCTGTGTTGAATCGTCGAAATGGTCGGAGCATAGGTAGAAGGGCGGCCAATGCCTAATTCTTCCAATTTCCGCACCAAACTGGCTTCCGTATAACGAGGCGGTTTTTGTGTCAAGCGTTCTGAGGCGCTGGCTTCCATTAAACTCAGCAAATCGCTCAACTGCATGGGCGGCAAAAGAATCTCCAGGTTGTTCTCCGTGTTTTCGTCGTCCGTATCTTCCAAATACACCCGCAGGAAGCCGTCGAACGTAACGACTTCTCCTTGAACCTGAAACTTATCGGTAGCGTTACCGCTGACGCCAATGCAAACCGTTGTCCGTTCCAGTTCGGCATCCGCCATTTGAGAGGCGATCGTTCGTTCCCAAATCAGTTTGTACAACCGTTGTTCCTGAGGCGTTCCCTTGATTATCCGGTTGTTCATATAGGTTGGCCGGATCGCTTCGTGCGCTTCCTGTGCGCCTTTGATTTTCGTCTGGTATTTCCGGATTTTTACGTATTCCTGACCAAATTCGCTCCGGATTTCTTTTTGCGCATCGTTTAACGCCAAGACCGACAAGTTTAAAGAATCGGTACGCATATACGTAATCAATCCCGCTTCATACAGTTTCTGAGCAATAGACATGGTTTGCGAAACGCTGAAACCGATTTTCCGGGACGCTTCCTGTTGTAGCGTAGAGGTTGTAAAAGGAGGAGCGGGCGATTTTTTCCCCGGCCGGGTAGTAATATCCTCAATGGTAAAAACAGCGTCTTTGATACTTTCCAGAAAAGCCTGCGCTTCCGCTTCCGTTTTGAACCGCCGGTTTAACTCCGCCTTAATGACGCTTTTTCCGTCCGGTAAAAAGAACTGAGCCGTTACCCGGAAATACGCTTCCGCCAGGAAACGGTTGATTTCGCGCTCCCGTTCCACAATTAAACGTACCGCAACCGATTGTACCCGGCCGGCCGATAACGAAGGCATGATTTTCTTCCAAAGAATGGGCGAAAGTTCAAACCCCACAATACGGTCGAGCACCCGGCGAGCCTGCTGGGCATCCACCAAATTCAAATCGATATT
>JAITAH010000336.1 GCA_031284225.1 Dysgonamonadaceae bacterium
TACAACAACAATGAACCGAAATCGAAATCATCGCGCAGACTGCCTTCCTGATAATCAATCACCGGATGCGCCTGCTGAACGCCGTTCTTGATTTTGTAGCAATCGGTATAGAGCAGTCCGCTTTGCGTGTCGTCGGCTACCTGCAACAGTCGTTCGATGGCGTAAGCGCCCAATTGCAAGGGTAAAGACTGTGTATATAATAAGGTATAAGCCGTATGAATTTCGCCCGCCAACGCTTTTAAAGTTTGCGTTTGTTGCAAGGATCCGGCAACCAAACTTTTGCAACCTTCGGGTAGAACCACCTCTTGCTTGTTTGTATGAATGACAATAATGTCGCCTATTGCGCTGCACGTCCGCAATCCGGTTACAGTGTTTTTTGTGTTTTTTTCCGTACTGTATGGTAAAAAGCAGGTAATAATTTTATCCATGTATAAAATTTACTAAAAAAAATGATGCTTCAAAGATATGTATTATTTCTGAAACGACAAAATATTTGTCATACATCTTATCTAAATACCAAACTTTCTCTTTTTCCGGCTTTCTTCCCCTAATTTTTCCGGCTTTTTATTGTGAGATTCATGAATATGTACTAATTTTGAGTCCGAATAATATTTTTATTCTCCCATGCATGGGTTGGGAAAGAAATTTGTAATACAAATTATCAATAATAGTTTGATAAAAAACACGAAGAAAAAAAATGGTCAGTATCACAGAATCTCCGTCGGTCTTTCAGCATTTAGACCGGATGTCGGTCAGCGAACTTTTAACCGGAATGAATCAGGAAGACGCTCAAGTACCTTTAATCATCCATGGAATAATTCCTCAAATGGAAGAACTTCTCAGCCGGATATTGGAACGGATGCCTTCGGGTGGAAGGGTTTTTTATTTGGGTGCGGGCACCAGCGGCCGTTTAGGCGTGTTGGATGCTTCCGAAATCCCGCCTACTTTCGGCGTATCGCCGGGAATTATTATCGGATTGATTGCCGGTGGCGATACCGCTCTGCGAAGCGCCGTCGAAGCGGCGGAAGATAATCCCGAACGGGCGTGGGAAGAGTTGCAGGCGTTCCATATAGGCGCTGCGGATACGGTCATTGGTATTGCCGCTTCGGGAACGACGCCTTATGTGATAGGCGGTGTAAAAAAAGCCCGGGAAAACGGTTTATTGACCGGATGTATTACCTGTAATCCCGGTTCTCCTCTGGCTCAGGCGGCCGAATATCCCATCGAAGCGGTGGTAGGGCCGGAATTTGTAACCGGCAGTACGCGAATGAAAGCAGGTACCGCCCAAAAACTGATCCTCAATATGATTTCCACCACCTTGATGATTAAGATGGGACGGGTGAAAGGCAATAAGATGATAAATATGCAACTGACCAATAAGAAATTGGTGGAACGCGGTACCCGGATGATTGTGGATGAATTGCATATCCCCCGAGAAGAAGCCAAAACACTGCTCTTGAAATACGGATCGGTGAAAAAAGCGCTGGATGCGGTAGGATTGTGAGAAAACAACCTGCCCGAGCGATGCCCGAAACCGGAAACGTTCTTATTTTGCCAATAACGATTTAAAATATTTGTCGTAAACCTCGTGATTCCGCCGGAGAAGTGCACGCATTTCGTCGTGCGCCGTTTTATCGTTCTGCACTTTGATAGCCTCAAGTATTTTCCGTTGAGATTCCAGCGTGTACTCTTTTTCGCCGTCGATATTGGCATATAAAAAATTCCGCATGCGGGGCAACAGGGAGAAAATAGGTTCCATGCTGACAATAATCATCGGGTTACCTGTCGCCTTGGTAATATTGGTGTGGAAGCGGTTGATTGTATCGGCCTCCAATTGGGTATTATCGGGGTTACATTCTTCCAGATCGATCAGATTTTCTTTCAGGATTTTCAAATCTTCTTCCGTGCGATTCCTTGCAGCCAGGCGGGCGATTTGCGGTTCAAAAAGCAATCGCATCTCAATCATCTGGGCGATGAGGTTGGAATCGAATTTCAGATCGTAATACAGATTCAACGGTTTGACGGCGTCTTCAATGCAAATTTCGGAAATATACATGCCGCTGCCTTTTTTGATTTCGATCAGTCCGCGAGCGTTCAAACGCCTCAACGCTTCTCGCAAAGCCGTTCGGCTTACGGCGAACGATGCACATAAATCTTTTTCGGACGGGAGTTTGTTTCCGGGGATTAATTTCCGTTGTATGATAGCCTCTTCAATTCGTCTTTCGATTTTTTGACTTAATGTTTGAGTTGTCCCTATTTTTGAAAAAATGTTTTCCATCACTAGTATTATTTTGAGTCGCAAAAGTATGGTTTTTTTTTGAGATGTGCAACTGTGATAAAATAGTCATTGAAATTCTTAATAAGATATCTGTGCGTATAGTTAAGACAACGATGCGCCTGTTTTTTGCCTCATGGATGACAAATAACACTCAAATACAGAGAATTTGAACGAGATTAAACAATAAAAATAAAATGCGTACCCCGTCCGTTGCATCCTCGTTCAATACGAAGAGAAGATTCGAGCGATGCTATTCCTGAACACCGGATACCATTCGGGCGATGCGCCAAAGCTTCGGTAGAATTGCGCTACGGAAGGAATGGCCGATCCTTCCAAATCAATCCAGTGGTTTTCTCCCGCCCATTCGGCGATGAAACGATCCATGAGCAACCGCATGGCGCCGGTTTGTTTGCCTTGGGGCGAGGAAACGGGTATCAAATAATAGAAGCGGTCTTTCCACCGGAAAAAGAGGACGCCGGACAATAGCTCCGAAGTGGTTTCGTCGCGCACGCAACGCACGTATAGACTTCCCTTTTCCTGTGCCTGCACCGATAGTTTTTGTGCCATATTCCCTACTTTTCCGGTGTAGTGCGCCGATTGCTGTTGCGTCCATTCGAGGAGCGTCGTAACATTCGTTGTGCTTTCGGTAGTCAATCCGGCTTTGCAGGCCTTTTTCAGATGGACGCGCGTGTTTGCGTGATACCGGCTTTGAATGGTTTTGTAATCCGGACGGAGGTCCAATAAATAGTTTGGCCGCACTTCTTTCTGATCGAACAGATTGCCGGAGTTTAACTGTAAGATGCAATAGACGGCCGGAATCTTTTTCAGAAAGTGCAGATATACTTCCCGGTTGATTTTCTCCGGCGAGAATATTCCTAATTGCTGACACATCAACGGTTGAAGCATATAAGGTATGCCGAACTTCTCTTTTCCCGGAAGCGGCATGACCCAAGTGTAATCGGGCGTCGCCAATAATTGCCAGCCGGGCGCTACCACATCCAAATACCAGGACATGGCATATAGAACCCCGTTCGGCGCGGCGAGAATACACCGGTCGTATGTTGTCTTATCAATATCGTTGTGTTTTACGAATCGGATTTTCATAGCTGTAAATCGTCCAACAAGCTAAAATATAGGGGTATTGCCTGTTCTATTTCCGAAAGGTAAATAAACTCGTCGGCCGTATGCGAGCGGGCGGAACTTCCCGGCCCGATTTTCAGGGAAGGGAAGGGCATCAATGCCTGATCGGACAGGGTAGGGGATCCCACGGGTTTTAGTCCCAGCGTTTCCGTCCGTTTCACCAAGGGGTGGTCCCAGGCTATCCGGGAAGAATTGAGGCGGAGCGAACGTGCCTGTATTTCGCATCCGCAGCGTTCGGCAATGGATCCGAACAGTTGTTCGTTGCTGTAAAACTCATTGCTTCGCACATCTACCGTAAACTGGCAAGTGTCGGGAATAACGTTGTGTTG
>JAITAH010000351.1 GCA_031284225.1 Dysgonamonadaceae bacterium
GGAAAACATAATCATGGTTGTTCCCTCATCCGTGGCAAAACTTACAATATCGACAGGATTATGCGTCCAGCCGACCAATTGCTGCATGCGATCTCCCCAAAGCGGATTTTCTCCCTGGAACGGACGTTTGGCATTTACTAATACGTCCAAGGCAATAGACCCGTTCATCCCGCTTACGTTAAGTTCGTTGTAGAGGTCTATTTCGGCAAACTGCGACCAGAAAGCGTCTAGATACCCGCTGAGAATCGTGATTTTGAAGTAACGCGCCGTAACTTGCTGCGCAAAGGCAAATTCCTGCCGTGCACGGGTAGTGGTAAATTCGCCTTCCAATACATTTGTCCATGTATTGTTATCGGAACTGATTTCAAACCTGAATCCTTTTGCCAGTCCGGATTCGCTCATATCCTGCGTCTGCACGAAATAGAATCCGCTGAATTTCTTTTCGCTCTGCATGTCCACCGTAATCCAGTGCGGCATCGGCGGCTGCGCTCCCACTACTTGCGAATGCCAGAATGTTGTTACATCGTCGTCGATAATACTGCTCGCCAAGCCCCAATGTCCGTCACCTCCCGGTTCCTGATCGGAAAATCCGGCAATCGTCCATTTTTCCTTTTCAAAGTTGAACATGGCTGCATTTTGGGCGTCGACAGTTGCGCTTGGGAAATCATCAATAGCGTCTGCTTCGGGCTTATACACCGAATAGAAATAATACGGTTCGTCCAGGTTAATGTTATTTGCATTCAGGACAGTCTGCGTAGCGCCGATATGCACGCTGTCCAAAACGCCCGATGTATTGGTAAACACTAAATAAACGCCTGTTTCATCTTTTTCGGCTGCAGCAAAGATCAGTTCTACCGATGTTGACGACGGCGTGCTCTGATCGATTAACTGTCGCGGTTTCAGCTTACTTTGATAGTTATCGCCATAAATATTGACTTTTATACCTTTAGGATCGGAGATTATTCCATTTTCGCCCAACATTACGACCCGCAGTACCTGTTCGCTTTCCGACAGTCCGTCAACGATGATGCTTTGTGTTCCGCCCGTGCCGGAAACAGGATTTTCCAGATATTCCCCATTATTGTAAAATAACTTATAGGATTTAGCGTCCGCAGGCGCTGCAAATTCCAGCATTGCCCTGTATTTTCCGGGAAAAACTTTCAGGTCTTTCGCTACGGAAGGCGTATTTCCATCTTCTTCCCCGCATCCTGTCCATCCTGCAACAAACAAAATGCTTAATAAACATATTATATTTTTCATATTGCAATAATTTTAAGATATGTAAATTTATCTCCACGCTTCCGGCTGTGTCATTCCGGTCATTTTCTTTGCATCTTCAAGCGGGATAGGCATCACTAAATATTTATTCGAATAAGACTGATAATCGCGGATTTTTTTCCGTTCGTAACTGAACCTTCCGTCGGGTCCCTTCGTGATTCGCATGCCGGTGACGAAACGGTTGGTTTCATTGAGTATTTTCCAGCGGCGCTGGTCGTGGAAACGCCATCCTTCGAGGCAAAGTTCCACGCGACGTTCGTTGCGTATACGTTGGCGCAGGAACTCCTGCGTTTTCTCAAATCCGGGCACATCCTGGATTTTCGGTTGCAGCGCACGTTCCCTCACCACATTCAGCGAAATCATTGCACCGTCCAAATCGCCGACTTCGCACAGGGCTTCGGCATGGTTGAGGTAAAATTCCGCCAGCCGGAAGAATACCCAGTGGGTGGGTTCGTGTCCCTGCCTGCCGCCGGGTCCCCAGAATGTGATTTGTTTATCCTTACGGCTGTAATAGCCGGTACACGAACGTGTGGTTTCCTGGGAAAGCACGTCGTTGAATCCGTTCCGGCCACCGACAAAAGTTTCCACGATAAAAGGTTCCGTACAGTTGTAGGGTGCACCGTAGTTCGCCATGTTGTAAAGAACATCTACATAGAAGCGTGCGTCCCGGTTGGCATACGGGTCGCCGCCTGTATCTTCGCTGTAACCCAAAGCGGCAGCGGCAGGATTCACCGTAACGTCGGTGCGCATGGCATCCCTGTAGGATACCGGCAAAACGCCGTTTGTCATCTCGAAGCAATCTACCAGCTCCTGCGTAGGCGATTCTCCGCAATTCCACATGCTGTTGATCGACGCATAGGGATAAGTCCCCACGTTCACGCCGTTGGAATTGTTGATATGGCTATTATCACTCCATGAACGCCAGATGATTTCCGAAGACCTCGAAGCAAATGCCCCGATAAACAGCCGTTTATATTCCGTCATGGGCACCAGGCTAAATTCTGAAATATTGACGACATCCTGAGCAGCGTTTGCGGCGCGTTGCCATTTTGTACGGTCATTTTCCGGATTATTGAGCGGACTGGCATTGTCCAGCAGTACGCGGGCGCGAATGGCATAAGCCACGCTGTTGTCCACCCTGCGGGCATCCTGTACAGGTTGCCTCGTGGGCAGTATGCCCGAACGGATGACGTCCAGCAATTCTTCTTCCAATTTAGTGGCAATTTCGTCGTAAGCAGGACGTTTGAGTTCATTCCATCCCTTGTAAGTCGCTTCAATCGGAAAATCAATCCAGGGAACAGGCCCGTAAAACTCCAGTAAATTCATATAATACCAGCAACGGAGAACGCGTGCTTCCGCTACCCAACGGTCGCGTTCAAGCGTAGTAATGGCAGTTGATTGCGGGAGATAGGCGATGGCGTTATTCGCCAACCGGATACCCCGCCAGAAATCAGGCCACAACTGTTCGCTCGGCGATTCCCAATCCCATGTGATGACCGGGTTGGAAAGCGATAAACTGCCGTTATGCCAGTCGTAGGCATCATACGTAGCAGCCCAGAATGCGTTATCCGTAAGACATTCAATGGGATTCATCACAAAAGAAATCTGGTCTCTGTTTAAATAAACTTGATTGTAAACCGCATCAATCAGCCCGGCGCTACGATTGTAATTGCTCAATACCTTGTCGAGCGTAATCTGTCCATCGGGAACTTTTTCCAGTACGCTTTCACATCCTGACTGCATCAGGAGCGCCAAAACTATTATTAAGATAGAAAATATTTTCTTCATAACCGTCTTTTTTTTGATTATTAATGTAAAATAAAAACATCAGAACGAAATATTCAAACCGACATTAAAGGTTTTAAAAACCGGATACAACAGTTCATTGTTCTGTTCAGGGTCAATGTATTTGACCGGATACCTGTCGAAAGTCAGCAGATTCAGCCCGTTACCGTAAATCCGCAGGGAAGAGGCTCCGAGATAAGAGGATATTTTTTTAGGCAGGGTATAACCTATTTCCACGTTCTTCAACCGCACATAACTTCCATCGACATACCAGAAATCCGCCTGCTGCTTGCTGGCATTGCTTCCCGGTTCCAACCGCGGATAAGTGATCGCCTCTCCTGCGTCATAGCGCTCCTGGCTCCAGGCTTGCTTGTGCCATTCGTTGAAGTTGTAGGTTTCCCATATCCTTTGTCCTGAAAGAAAATAACTCCTGTTGGCGACGCCTTGCCACATCATACTAAAATCCAACCCTTTGTACTGTATGCTCAATGCTCCGCCGAAAGTCCATTCCGGCACTTCCGGATCGCCAATAGGAATCTGGTCGTATTCGGATATTATGCCGTCGCCATTTTTGTCCCTGTATTTCAGGTCGCCCAATTTGGGCGCTGCGCCGATGGACGTCTGGTCGTACCAGTCCAGCAGATCCTGCTCCGTGTTGAAGAATCCCGCCGTTTCGTAGCCGAAATTCTGTCCGAGGCGGTAACCTGTGCTGCGCAGACGGTAGGCATATTCTTCCGGAAGCAGCACTTCGCTCACATTGAGCGCTTTGTTTTGACTAAAAGCGCCGTTAATTTTTGCATCGACACGAAAATCGGATGCAAGCAGCTTCGAGTATCCGGCGATGAGTTCAAAACCTTTGTTTTCCACCTCGCCGGCATTGATTTGCGGCAACATGCCCGAATTGTAAACCCCGCCGGTGCCAAATACTCCCGTCGGCACCAAGCCGGTAGCCGGAATGAGGATATTATTGCGCCTTTCATAAAAAACATCCGCGTCAAAACTAAAGTCCTGGAAAAAGCGGGTTTCCAGACCGACATTGTATTTACTTGCTTTTTCCCATTCCAGTTCGGTATTTCCGATTTGCGATTCATAACTGCCGCTCCACAGGGTAAGGAACGCCCATCGGCGTCCGCCCATGTTATCGTTGCCGACCTGTCCATAAGAGGCGCGTAACTTGGCAAATGAGAGCCAGGATGCGGCGCTATGAAGAAAATCTTCTTCCGACGCCACCCAACCTACTGAAAACGACGGGAAGAAGCCCATTTTATGTCCCGGCGCAAACTGCTCCGAACCGTTGTAACCGAAATTGACTTCGGCCAGATAACGGCTTGCGTAGGAGTATGTCGTGCGTCCCACAAGACCGATATAATTGTAGGGGAGTTCTATATTCACGACCCTTTGATAGCGATTAAAAAGCGCCATTGCCGTCACATCATGCTTGCCGAAAGTACGTGCGTAGTTGATAGAAGCGTCAAGATTGAACAGGTTATTGAAACTTTGGTACTGAGCGTCGGACAGCGGACTGTTGGTCATCATTCCTACCGGCCGATAACTGACGGACTCAGGCGCTGAAGGGTCTTCTACCGCTTCGTACAACTGGTATGTACGCTGTCTCACCTGCTGGTTGCCGGAATAGGCGTCGTAAGATACCACTGCCCTCATGGACAACCCTTCCGTAATGAAATCCAGTTTCTGATCCACCCCCAAAGTAGCCGTCACCTGATTGGTTTGCGTATTGCGGAATCCCGAACGGTTCAACATGCCGTAGGGCACATTGTTTACATTACCGCCTTTGAGCGAAGAAGACAATACCTCGCCGTCGGGAGTGAGATCGTTATGGTAATTGGCGGGCGTCTGCATCAGCGAACCAATAACAATGGAATATCCGTTCACGTCTCTCAGGTATTCCGCGTTATTGGGTACGATGACCGGGTCGTGTTTCTTCTTCATGTATACGCACACCTTGAGAAAAAATTTGAGTTTGGACGTGTGGTCGATATAAAAAATATAGCGGAAATTCAACCAGTCGGCTTTAGAAGCGGGGTCGTAGTCGTACTCCGAAAATTTTTCGGTTTTGAAAATACCTTGCTGATGCAGATATCCCACAGTTGTGAAATAACGCATTTTTTCGTTTCCACCGCTAACGTTCACATTTGCTCTCTGCATAGGAACATTGGTATCCATGAACTCTTCGAAAAAGTTCCTCACGGGATACAGGTCGGTTCTGTCGCCGAGTTTGTAACGTTCCAGGGCATAATCATCGTAAATGGGCGATCTTCCGTTTTGATATTCCACCTGGTTACGCAGAACGGCGTAATCGTAAGCCGAAGCCATTTTCGGCAAGCGTGTAGGATTTTGCCATGATTGTTCTACCGTAACGTCAATCACCGGTTTTCCTGCCTGTCCGCGACGGGTGGTTACCATTATCACGCCATTAGCGCCGCGCACGCCATAAACAGCAGTTGCCGAAGCGTCTTTCAGGATGGAGATCGTCTCTACTTCCCGCGGGTCAAGGGCGTTGAAATCGCGCTCCACGCCGTCCACCAGCGTCAAAGGGGCGCTACCGTTGACGGTACTGCGTCCCCGGATATAAAATTCCATCGCCTCGCCGCCCGGGACGCCTGAACGCTGTAACACTGTAAGGCCCGGCAAACGTCCTGCCAACGCAATACCGAGGTTCGATGCCGGCGTTTGCTTTAAACCCGTAGCGGATATAGTGGACAATGCCGCGACTACGCTTACTTTTCGCTGTACGCCATACGCCACTACCACCACCTCGTCCATTTCCAGAGCGCCTTCGACAAGTGTAACGGAAATATTTGTCCGGTTGCCGATAACGATTTCCTGCGAGGCATAGCCTATATAAGAAAATACCAGCGTCGCCTTTCCGTCGGGAACGGCAATCGAATATCTACCGTCCGCATCGGTGATTGTCCCCATAGCAGTTCCCTTTAACTGTACCGTAGCGCCTGCCAGCGGCTCGCCATTTCCGTCGCGTACCGCTCCCGTTACCGGGAAATCATCCGTTCCGGCAATTGCTAACATGCTATGCAACAATCCATACAAGAGGATATGCAAAAATTTTAATTTTGTCTTCATATATATTAGTTTAAGATAAATGTTTCAAGTGTCTGATTTAAAGTGATAATTTCCCGAAGCGACACGAAATACGGCATATCCGTTTTCTTCCTTCAGGAGCGTTATTTCTTTTGATTTCCCTATTTTGCGTCCGCTTTCGACGACGCGTCCCGCATTTTTTGCCGGAACGTACACGGTAGCGCCGGCGTTGTGGGGTATCGTTATATCCAGATAGACAGATGCGCCTTTTTTTCGCCACGCGCTTTTGACAAGTCCTTTCACGGTATTTAATTCTCCTTCTGCAAATTCCAACTCGTCAAAAATGACCGGACGAATGACAAATTCATCAAAACCCGGATGCAGGATGTCGGGACGAATTCCGACGACGTATTTATAAAACCACGACCCAACCGATCCCATCATTGGATGATTATGCGAGTTCATGGCGTCGCCGGTGGCATATTCCCATCGTTCCCATAAAGTTGTCGCGCCGTTTGCCAGCATGAATCCCCAACTTGGATAGGCAGTCTGAGCGACAATTTTATAAGCCGTTTCGGCATAGCCGTGTTCCGTAAGCATTTCCAGAAGATATTTCGTGCAAAGATTCCCTGTTGTCAGGCGGTAACCGTTCCGTTTCACGTCTTCCGCCAGATTGTCCGCCACCCGTCGTATGTTCTTCTCATCCACCATGCCCATATACAGGGCGAATGCGTTGGACGCCTGATTGTTGGAGGCATAACCGCCGATTTGTTCGTTCCAGTATTCGCGGTTGAACGCATCTCTTATCTCCGAAGCCATTTTCAGATAATGAGTCGCTTCTTCTTCCTTCCCGATAATTTCAGCCATCTCGGAAAGGATTTTTGCACAATAATGCAGGTAACCGGTGGAAATCATCCTTCCCGGCGTATCGCGTGAAACGCCCGAACCGTCCGTATTCTGCAAAAAATCGCGCGGCGGGCACCAGTCGCCGTAATAACTGTAATCGACAATGCCGTTATTTGTTCGCGAATACAGATAATCCGTCCAATTCTTCATTCCCTCGAAATGCTCGATGATAACTTGTTTGTTTGCGTAAAACTCATAACATTTGTATGCCAGTAACAGGTAACTTGCCGAAACGGGGTCAGCGGGTCTCATACCGAAGCGGAAAGGCGCTACACAGGTAATCGTACCCTGTTCGTCCTGCGTATCGGCAATGTCGGCAATAAATTTGGGATAAAAGCGCGACATATCGAAATTGTAAACAGCCTGTTCTATCCTAACCGTCAAGTCGTTCAGCCATCCCATACGTTCATCGCGCTGCGGGCAGTCGGTAGGAACGCTGTGCAGGTTTCCGGCTTCGGTATTAACGACCATGCGGTGAATATCGTTCAACAATTTGTCGCTACAGTTAAATTTGCCGGTTACCGCTACGGCTGAACGTACTACATGCACGGTAATATCGCCGCTTTGGGGCTTGTACGGAAATCCTTCCACCTGAATATAGCGAAATCCATGATAGGTAAAAGCCGGATGCCATGTTTCCGTCCCTTTGCCGCTAAGGATATAGATATCTTCGGCTTTCGCGTTCCGCAGGTTTTCGCGGTTCACGAATCCGTTGTCATACAGTGTCTCGGCGAATTTAAGGATTATTTTCGTCCCTTCGTTTCCCGACACCCTTACGGCAGCCCAACCGGCAAGATTCCGTCCCGCATCCAGGACATAAATTCCGGGTGCCGGTTCGTGAATGAGGATTGGGACAACTGTATCTACAATCTTGACAGGCTCTATATATTGCGAGACCATCCGCTCGCCGGGATCGTCCGTATTGTGTGCCCATGCCCATTCACGGTTCATCAGGCCGGTCGGCGTTCCCGGCATGTGCAGATCGGGAACATCCAGCCGCGCATCGTAATATTCACCGTCAAAAACGGTCGAATAGACTACCGGACCGGTCGTTACATGCCGCATGTTATCGGAGGTTAGCGTTTCCCTACTCCCATCGGTATATTCCAGTTCCATCTGGAAACGCAGCGAAGGAACGCCGTACCAGCCCGGCGCAACCGATACCAACGCCACATTAGCGCCTTCCTGCAAATATTCCGCAACATCGTAAGTCGTATAATAAATACGTTTGGAATAAGTACTTTGAGCCGGATCAAGGACACAGTCGCCTACTTTCCGGCCGTTCAGCCGCATCTCATAAAAACCCAACCCGGAGATATAAGCCCTTGCCTGTTTGAGCAGTTTCCCTTTATCTTTATGAAACGTGCTTTTGAAATACCGTACACGTCCCGGAATACCCGGCACATACGCAATCCATCCGCTTTTCCAGTCTTTCGGCGAAAGTAATCCCATTTCAAAAAATGCCTGTTCCGACCATTCGCTTGCCGTTTTTTCGTCCGTCCACACCCTGACCTTCCAGAAATAGCGTTGTTTGGATATCAATTCCTGCCCGCCATATTTTATTCCGCCGGATTGAGAGGACGTAACGATGCCGCTGTCCCATACATCCCCGCGGTCTTGGGCGAGATTTTCCGCAGTACTCGATATAAGTACCTGATATCTCATCTGTACAATACCTCGTCGCGCCGATTCGATCTGCCATCCGAGACGGGGGCGCTGCACCTCTATTCCCAACGGATTTTTCGCATACTCGCACGTCAAACTCGCGACTTTCAAATCGGCAGCACAGGAAATGCCACTGTACATATATAATATGAATCCACAAACGCCAACAAATTTTCTCAAAAACTTAAATGAAATCTTCCGCATGTTTTATATAGTATGAAATTTATAATCTTCCGATAGTAGTTTTTCCAGTTGCAAAAGTATAGAGAACAATCGGACGTCGACATGCAAATTTGTTCCTGTTTTTTGCACTTTTCATCCAAAATACAAACGGGGCTTGCTCATTTGTTTCAAAAGTTGTAATAATGATGAATTTCTAAATCGGCCCCCCATATGAGAACATTGGGAAAGGCGGCAATTTTAATTACATTTCCCTGAGTTATTTCCACTCCCTGCGTCGGCGGCGAGGAATTATATTTTACCGGATTATTAGAAAAAAAGGAATAAATGATTATCTTTGCAAGGTTAAATTAGGGATACGTGTGCTCATATATGGCAGATTACAAGGCAATTGATTTCTTTTGTGGTGGAGGCGGCATGACATGCGGACTTCGACAGGCAGGTATTAACGTCATTGCAGGAGTTGATATTGACCCGCAATGCAAAGAGACCTATGAAGCTAACAATCCTAACTCTATATTTATCGAAGCGAATATCAAGGAACTTCCCACAAATTATTTTGAAGAAGAATTTTCCATAAAAAAAATGACGATAAACTTATCTTCATAGGATGTAGCCCTTGTCAATATTACAGTATCATTAATACATCCCGTGAGAAATCAATGAAATCCAAAGATTTGTTATTGGATTTTCAACGATTTGTTGATTATTACAATCCAGGTTATGTGTTGGTAGAAAATGTACCCGGAATAATAACCAATAAAGAAAGTGTTTTACCCGTATTTTTGAATTTTCTTGCGAAAAAAGGATATGTAACAAAGTATAAAATTGTAGATATGAGTTATTACGGAGTTCCCCAATCGCGCAAACGATTTTCGTTAATCGCTTCCGGAATCGACAGAAACATAGATTTACCTGAGCCTGATAAAAAACAGGTACTATTGGAAGACTTTATAGGTGTCACAAACGGTTTTCCGCCGATTAAAGCGGGACACACAGATAAAACTCCTTTCAAAAACACGGTTTCCGCTTTAAATGAAATTTGTCTAAAGCGATTAGATATAACTCCTCATAACGGTGGTAGCCGGTTAGCATGGAGATGACAAGGATTTACAATTGAAGTGTTTTGAAGGAAATGATAATAGCTTCAAAGACACATTTGGACGTATGTGTTGGAAAAAGCCGGCTTCTACAATAACAACTAAATTTTTCAATATTTCCAACGGTCGTTTCGCGCATCCGGAAGAAGATAGAGCCATCTCTTTGCGAGAAGGAGCAACACTGCAAACTTTCCCCAAAGATTATGATTTCAAAACTACAAGTATAGCAGCAACGGCTAAACTTATCGGAAATGCCGTTCCACCCGAATATGCAAGAAGAATTGGCTTAACAATCATAAATAATTCGTCGAATGGCACAGTTTAAAACAAGAGCAAGAGCATTGGATTTGTTGGGTCGGCAGCAAATAGCCGGAATCCCAACGGCAATAAACGAGCTTATAAAAAACGCTCACGATGCATACGCCGATAAATTTGACATTGACTTTTTAAGAAAAGATAATTTGCTTATTCTTCGAGATGATGGGCTTGGCATGACAAAAGACGAGTTTGAAACACGCTGGCTTACGATCGGGACTGAAAGTAAATTTGCAAATAAAAAAACGACATTACCGCCGATAGATAATTCAAAACCTGTACGCCCCATTATGGGAGAAAAAGGAATCGGACGGTTGGCAATAGCTTCAATAGGGAAACAGGTTTTGATCATTAGCAAAGCAAAACTACGAAATAAAAATTATCCAATCGTTGTTGCCTTTATTAATTGGGAATTATTTGAACTGCCGGGAATCAATTTGGAAGATATAACTATTCCTGTTAAGGATTTTGAAAGACTGCCGAATAAAGAAGATATAGAGAAAATCAAAAATGAAGTTATAGTATCATTAGACAATTTACTAAAACAAGATGTCGTATCGGAAAATGATTATAACCGAATAAAAAGATCCGTTCATAGTCTTACTGCAAATCCTCAATTATTGGATAGCGAATTAATCGGGAACTTTGAATTTTCCGAAAATACAGGCGGAACATTCTTTTACATTTCACCTGTAGATGAAACTTTTATATTTGATATTGAAGGAGAAAAAGATAAGAAGGAGGCAACGTCTATCGAGAAAATGTTGATAGGGTTTCATAATACAATGACGCCGAATCACCCGAAACCTGTTATTGATATAACTTTTAGAGATTACAGAGGTGATGATGGTACCTACTCCAACATTATTGATAAAAAGGAATGGTTTACTCCTGATGAATTTGAATCAGCCGACCACCATTTTCAAGGCGGATTTGACAAATTCGGACAATTCAGAGGAATGGTTAAAATCTACGGAGAAAAAACTTATGACCATATAGTAAACTGGAGAGATAATAACTTTAGAGAAACCAATTGCGGGGAATTTAAAATCAATTTGGCATATTTACAGGGAGAACTAAGAAGTTCAAGAGTAGATGCCGAGAACTATAGTGTAATTAGAGCAAAAGGGGATAAATTCGGAGGATTATATATTTATAAAGATAATATAAGGATTTTGCCGTATGGCGATTCTGATTATGATTATTTGGATATTGAGAAAAATAGAAGTAAAAAAGCTTCAACCGGTTTCTTTTCCTATCGACGTATGTTCGGCGTAATCGAATTATCGGCAAAAAACAACGGTAATTTAGTTGAGAAAGCAGGACGGGAGGGAATTATTGAAAATAAAGCATATCGTCAATTACAAGCAATATTGAAAAATTTTTTCGTACAACTCGCTGCGGATTTCTTTGACGAAAAAGGAGAAACACCACATTCGGAATTTTGGTACACAAAAAAGAACGAAATAAACAACTATCCTATAGCCTTAACAAGGCGCGACGAACTTGCAAAAGGCAGAAAAGACAAGTTTCTGAAAGACCTCGATTTATTTTTCATAAATCTTACTTCCGGTAAATTTAAGATGGATGTTGATATTATTTTGGAAGATACAAGAAAAAACTTCAATTCGGTAGTCTATTATAAAAATATGGATGAAGCCGGACAGAAGATGATTGATTATGAATTTGAAGCACGACAAAAAATAAACGATTACAAAAAGAAAATTTCGGTTTCTTCTCCCAAAGGGTTTACTATCTCAAAATCAACACGAATTGATTTTGAGACTTACTTAAAAGAGTTCCGAATTTTAGAAGAAACCATATTTAAAAGTGCTTTGGAAAAAATAGATTCTATCGTATCCGAATATACTCAACGATTAAATATTGAAATTAGCAAACGGAAAAGATTGGAACAATCCGTAGAACTTATTTCAATCGAAGCCAAAAAGAAAAATACTGAAAAGAAAAATGAAACTAACGAAATAGTTAATGATGTTTCAAAAAGAATCAGAGAACTCACTTCCGATTTGATATTGGATTTGGATAATCAAATACGAACCGTTAGAGACCGTTTCAAAAATTTAAGCATGCTGGAGTCCGAAGATTTTGATTTGGTCAAAGTGCGG
This sequence comes from Dysgonamonadaceae bacterium, assembly GCA_031284225.1. Next base: position 12,413 of record JAITAH010000351.1, read on the forward strand.
AAATCAATGGAAGATGAAATAGAAATGATAAGCAACCGGAATGCTGCAATCATGGATAGTATTATCAGGCAGTTTGAAAGTTTTTACATTGAAAAGGACGCTGACGGTAATATTATTACGAATGACCAAATTTCCGATGCTATGTCCGAAGAACTGGAAGAATTGAAAAATCGAGTACAAGCAGATATAGAGTTAAGTCAATTAGGGTTAGCAGTCGGTATTTTGAATCACGAATTTAATAGCGCGGTTAAGTCAATTAGAAGTAGTCTAAAAGATTTGAAGGCATGGTCTGATGTGAATCAAAAAGTGGAAGGAATTTATACGAATATCAAAACAAATTTTGACCATTTGGACAATTACTTGAATCTATTTACTCCTTTAAACAGAAGATTAAATAGACAGCGAGAAAATATCCCATTAATTGAGATTAAAACATTTTTGATCGATCTTTTCAAATCCAGATTAGAAAGACATAACATTCAATTTAAACATACAAAAGGTTACGCAAACAGTAAAATTTTCGGATTTCGTTCTACTTTTTATCCTGTATTTGTAAACATTATTGATAATGCTGTTTATTGGATGAAACAAAGTGATGTTGAAGAAAAAATAATACGGTTACACGCGGACGATAATGCTATTTACATATCCAATAACGGAATTCCGATTTCTTTGCAGGATAAGGAAAGAATTTTCGAACTCGGATTTTCACGAAAGCCGAACGGTAGAGGAATGGGATTAAGCATCAGCAAAGAGGTTCTAAATGCGGAAAATTATGATATTTCTGTGGCAACACCTAAAGAAGGCAGCACGGTTACTTTTAAAATCGAAAAAATTAAATGATACGAAAAATGAATACGGCTTTTTTTACCAAATCAAAGGAGATTGCAAATGAATTTTTGCAGAGTATTGTTTTTTTAGATGATAAGGCATTTCAAGAAGATAACAGTCAGCATGCTTTCGATGCTTTTGAAGTTTCTAAAGCATTTGCCGATGAAAAGAAAATCTGTGGAATTTATAACCCTACAACAAAATCCGATATTGATAGTTTTAAAGATATTGCAAAAAAGTCGGATGTTGTAATCTTGGATTGGCTAATAAAAATGCCGGATGAAGACGTACAAGATAATAATGCGGATGAAGACGAAGATGATCCTCGCGGAAAATATACAATGCATATTATTAGAGAATTGATAAACAGCCAAGGTCTAAAGTTGATAATAATTTATACCGGAGAAGATATTTTAGATGAAATTGCAACCGAAATTTTCGAGAAAGTAAACACAATATTGCCGAATAAAGGCGAATGTGAAATATCTTCCGACAGTATTAAATTGTTAGTTAGATACAAATCAAAGGACATTGAGTATGACAAACTAAAGTTTAGAAGTCGACCTTATCTAATGGACAAAATTATATCATATCAAGATTTACCTGATTTTGTATTAACAGAGTTTACAAAAATGACGGAAGGG
>JAITAH010000380.1 GCA_031284225.1 Dysgonamonadaceae bacterium
GGTATTTATCGGCATCGGGAAGCCCGTGATACTTTCTGAACGTGCCTTCGTATAATGCCGCACGGGATTTGAACGCCAATACCGTCCATTTGGTTATGCGGGATATGCTTTTTTCCGAAGGTAATGACGAAAATAATGTAACGGCATTATCAAGGTCATCCATAACCTTGTCCATGACAAATCCACGATCTTCGCGAACCTTATAAAGCAGTTCGTCGTCAGTGGATTTTAATACCTGGTCATACCAGGGCACATCGCCATAACGCTGAACTTTTTGAAAATAGAAATAGGCGCGGAAGAAGTAACAGACGGCGGTATATTTGGTTTTTGCCGCATCGTCCGTGCAGTTACCCATGTTTTGCAGGCAGTAATTGATCGCCCTCAACCGCGTCCATGTCCAGCCGCTTTCGTCGGCTGCCGAGCGGGTTCCTGAAATGACTGCTCCCATCGTGCGGCTTACATTATCGTCGACGGCTTGGCCTGCTGCGGCGTCAGCGCCGTCCAGAATGGTGTAAAACTGGTTTGTCCATAATTCCAACTCCTGCGCGGAGCCGAAAAATATTTCGGGACTGATTTTGTCTTCGGGCAATAGCGTGAGGTCGCAACTGCTCAACAGTATCCCGAGTAATATGGCTATTATTTGAAAATGTTTCATATACTTTTGCTTTATTATTTTAAATCGTTTTTAGTAATATTTAAAAGATGATTTCCGCTCCGAAAGAGAATATCCTCGAATACGCATATCCTGTTCCGCTGTTATTCACATAAGTTCCGCTTGTAATAGCAAGTTCCGGATCAATTGTCTTACTGTATTTTTTCAGCGGCGACCAGTACCAAAGGTTTTCTCCCGACACATAGACTCTTATTTTATCAATAAGTTTTTTAGCTACGGGAAGTGTATATCCGATAGTCAGATTCTTGAAACGCAGATAGGACACATCTTGCAAGTACCTGTCATTGACTTCCGCAAGCGCGCCGCCACTATAAGCCTCATAGCCTCTCGGACGTGGAAAATAAGCATTTCGATTATCTTCCGACCAGACATTGGATGCAAAATCTCTGTGTATGAACGATGTGGAAGGGAAAGCATAAGGTCCCCAGAAATCGTATGAAGATTGATCTGCCGCGGGAAACCAATTGGCTTTTCCGATTCCCTGGAAGAACATAGAGCAATCAATTCCTTTCCAGTTGAAATCGAATCTGAACGAATAGTGATAACGGGGAATACTGTTGCCGATTATTCTTAAATCTCCGGGATCGTCAACCGTTCCTTCTCCTTTGCCGATAACATTATCCTCATCAAGATCGAGGAACCGTACATCTCCCGCTCTTAAATAGTTTCCAACGCTTCCTTTACAGTTATAAACGCGCTGGTTTACCGCCTTGTCGTTTATTTGCGCCTGATATTCGGCAGCCTCCTTATCGGTTTTGAAAAGTCCGGCAACTTGATATCCCCAAATTTCGCCAAGGGTCATCCCTTCATAGTAGCTGCTGATTTGTTTGGTTGAGTTGTAATATTTGGTGATTTTGGTTATGTAGTCACCGATTCCGGCTTGAATGGTATATCTGAACGGACTTCCCACAAGTGTGAATTGATCGTTCCAATTGACCGAAATTTCATAGCCGGTAGTCCGTAAATCTGCGCAGTTGGCTTTCGGCGTAGAAGCTCCATATACGGAAGGCAAAGTCAACGAAGTGGTTAGCATATTTTTGGTATCGCGGATATATCCGTCGGCAACGATACTTAAACGGTTATTCAAAAATCCCCAATCCAAGCCGGCATCATACGTTGTTACCGTCTCCCATGTCAGCTCGGAGGATATCGGAGCGGAAACAGAAGCATAATTTGCCTTGATCTTTCCATCGAATGTATAACTCATTTCGTTATCGGTCGTTATCTGATCAATATAGGCATAATTACTTACCTGTTGATTCCCCAAACTACCCATTGACAGCCGGAGTTTGAAATTATTCCAGATATTGCTCAGAGGCTCAAAAAATCCTTCTTCGCTCATGCGCCATCCTGCGGAAGCTGACGGAAATGCCGCCCAGCGATGTTCGGAAGCAAAGCGAGATGACCCATCGCCACGCATACTTACCTCGAACAGATATTTTCCTTTATAGTCGTAATTCAGGCGGCCGAAAAAACCGAGCGTTTTATAGGCGGAAACAGCATCAGAGAGGGTAACAACGCCTGTCGCTACAGAAAACGAAGCGAGCGTTTCGTTGAGCAAATCCCTTTGATAGGCGTCGAGTTCCGCCGAACGGTAATCTTCATACTGCCCGCCGGCTACGGCGGTAATATTGTGGTCGCCAATACTCTTTTTGTAGGTGCCGTATATATTGACATTTTGCCCTTTATAACCATAGTTCACTTCCTCATACGAATTTTCCACTGATCCTGACGAGAATGGCAGGGAAACTCCCTCCTGCCTTGAGTAATCAAACGTGTTATTGCGGTAGCGGTATAACCTGTCCCGTTGGCGGTAACCGTAAGAAGCGGTTAGTATAACGTCTTTCCATATATCTATATCAATTTGATTAAGCAATGTAAGGTAGCGATCCTGTTTCCAGTTGCGCGATGTATTTGCAGTTAAAAAACCTCCATGGCCGGCTCCTATCGGCGAGTTGGCGTAAAGCTGATTCGTATATTGGACAATCGAACCATCCGGATTCCGGGGCAAGAATGCAGGTGAAATATTAGACTGCAAAGCGGCAATGGTATGATCTATATTGTATCTTCCTGCGTATGTATAGCCGGACTTGTCAAATCCCACATTGCTGGAATAGCGCAGCCAGGGTTTAAGTTTTGCATCTAATTTTCCGCGGAAAGAGTAATTATTGTACTTGTCATTATATATCTTAAAAATTCCATCCTGATCTAAAATACGCCCGCTGGCGTAATAGTTAATCTTATCGTTGCCCCCGGAAACGGAAAGGTTATGTTCCTGCTGGTATCTTTCTGTTTGATAAAAATAGTTATACCAGTCGAAGTTTCCGTAATAATAATATTTTCCGTCAGAAGCTATTTCAATCCAAGGCCTTTCTGGATTCTCAGTGTTATCGTTACGCCTTTCGTAAAGTTTTTGCAATCCTCCGTTCGCCTCTGTGTAAAGGAACATATCCACTCCGTTGTAGGCATTGTAAAATTGGTTGGTAAGAACGACATGGTCGTAACCAGTTGTGATAAAATCTGTCGAAGTGGTGTTTTCGGCAATGCCAAAACGGCCGCTGTATTTAATTTTTGCGTAACCTCCCTGATTGGCGCCTTTTTTGGTCGTGATAAGAATTACTCCCGCCGACGCTTTGGCGCCATATATAGCACATGATGAAGCGTCTTTCAATATGGATATAGACTCTATGTCATTGGGATTTATTTGGGATAAACTCACTTCGATACCGTCGGCAAGCACCAGCGGCGAACCGGAATTTATAGACAAGGCGCCACGTACATTGACACTGTAACCGGATACGGGCGAGCCGGTACTGAAAGTGAGGTTTACTGCGGAATCAACGCCTTGAAGCGCTCCCGCAGCGGACACCACTGGTCTATCATTCAATTCCTTACTCGAAATTGTAGATACTGCTCCGGTTAGATTTGCTTTCTTTTGAGAACCATATCCCACCACCACCACTTCATCCAGCGCCTGCGCGTCTTCTTCAAGGCTTATCTCAAATTGCGTGCGACCGGCTATGGGCACCGCTTTCGTGGAGTAGCCCAGAAAGCCCACTTCCAACACGCCTTGCGCATCGGCCTCCAAGGAAAAACGCCCATCCACATCGGTAACAACCGCCTTGTTGGTTCCCTTCAGCTTAACGGTGGCGCCTGCAAGTGCGCCCG
>JAITAH010000400.1 GCA_031284225.1 Dysgonamonadaceae bacterium
TGCGATTCGTTAATGTACTTAATCAGTTTCCCCTGAGAAGTAATCAAGATCAACCCTTTCATCACGGTTCCCAAGGCAATGCGGTCGTTTTGGATGGCGACGGAAAAAAGTTCATTTTCCTTGATAAAAACGTCCACATCGGTAACAAAAGGTTTTAGTCCGGATATTTCGTCGTATAGAAATAGACCATTCCGCGCCGTAGCAATCAATACGTCGTTGCCCAAGGGTAAAATGGCTCGTATTTTTTGATTTTTCAGTTTATCCGTATGAGGCAAACGGAAAAAAGAACCGCCGGCCAGCAGATACGCTCCGGCGCTTGTTCCAATATGCAAAGTATTGTTAATCAGTTGAGAACAATCAATTTTCCCCGGAGCATGAATAATAGAGAAACGATCGTTCATCCATTTAACAACCATTTGATCGCTACAAAAATAAATGGCGTTGTCTATTTCGTAAATACTCCAAATATTTCCGATATTCAATGTTTGCAAGGTATTTAAATCGCCGATCATCCGGTATTGCTTTTTTCCTCCGGCAGAAAGTTCAATATAGCCTAATTCATTGATACCGCCGACATACACCCGCTGATCCTTTCGCGAATAATAAATACAGCGGGCGTCGGTGTTTCCATTCAACGGATACAAATGCCAATCTTTCCCGTTGTATTCCAACACTCCCATCTTATTAGCAAAATACATCCAATAGTTATCTAATTGGATAATCTGCCAATTCTGACTTCCTGCCTTGTAATCGCTTCTTGAATAATTATGAATTAAATTCGTCCATTCGGCAAAACCGGTTGCCGGAAGCAGCAAGCACAATACTGAAATTAATAACGTTTTTTTCAAATAGTATATATTATTTGACTGCAAATATAAAAGTTTCAAATGAATTATCTATATTTGTCCTGCAAAATATTTTCAACATTCAATAAAATCAACGTAATTATCTATCGCAAAAGTATAAAAAAAGAAATGCTTTCTTTTCGTAAACCGCATCAGAAGCAATCGGCAGGCAAAAAAGCATTTTTCATCGGAATAACACTCCTGGCGGCGGCTTATATTTTCTGCCTGCCGCGCCGGTTGTTTCAGGTTCCCTACGCTACTGTTGTAACCGACCGTAGCGGCGAATGGCTCGGCGCCCGAATTGCCGGCGACGAACAATGGCGGTTTCCGCCTTGCGATACGGTTCCCGAAAAATTCAAAATTTGTATAACGGAATTTGAAGACCGGTATTATCGTTATCATTGGGGCGTGAATCCGTTAGCGGTTGGTCGCGCATTAGTACAAAATATCAAAGAAAAACGAGTAGTTAGCGGAGGCAGCACAATCACGATGCAGGCGATTCGCTTGGCACGCAATAAAAAACGTACCGTAGGGGAAAAAATCATCGAAATGATTTGGGCAACCCGTTTGGAATTTCGTTATTCCAAAGAGAAAATTCTTGCCTTGTATGCCTCCCATGCCCCGTTCGGCGGTAATGTCGTAGGATTGGATGCGGCGGCCTGGCGTTATTTCGGCCATTCGTCCGGACAATTATCGTGGGCGGAAGCGGCGACGTTGGCGGTGCTTCCCAATGCGCCTGCCATGCTCCATCTTTCCAGGAATCGGTTGCTGTTGCTGGAAAAACGCAACCGCTTGTTAAAACGATTGCAGGAACGTAACTTCATAGACGAACTGACTTACGACCTCGCTTTAAGCGAAGCTTTACCCGACGAGCCTATCCCTTTGCCGCAAATCGCTCCGCATCTCGTCGCCCGTTATTATCAAACCCACAGAGGCGAACAAGTTCGATCGACCATTGATAAAAACCTGCAAATCAGAATAGAAGATTTGATCGAACAATGGCATACTGAATTTCAGCAACAGGATATCCGGAATATAGCCGCTTTAGTGATTGACGTACAAACCAACGAGATACTGGTTTATTGCGGCAATGTCGGTTTCAATGAAAACCATTCCGGCAATCAAGTGGACATTATTCGTTCGGAACGCAGTACGGGAAGTATTCTGAAACCTTTCCTGTATTATGCCGCCTTGCAGGAAGGCGAAATTTTGCCTCACACGCTTTTGCCCGATATTCCGATCAATATCAATGGTTTTATGCCGCAAAATTTCAACCATCGGTATGAAGGCGCCGTTCCCGCATCGGCAGCGGTTGCCCGTTCGCTCAATATTCCGTTGGTTAATCTTTTGCGGCAATACAGCGTTCCCAAATTCTATGATTTTCTGAAACGGCATTCCATTGCCGCCTTACCTCAACCGGCGTCGCATTACGGTTTATCGTTAATTTTGGGAGGAGCCGAAGCGCAATTAGGCGCAGTTACATACGCTTATGCAGATTTTGCCCGTTCCTTACTTGGTTTGAAAAGTTCCATGAATCCCGCCGCTGCATGGCAAGTTGTTGAAGCTCTTAAAGAAGTGAATCGACCGGAGGAAATCGACTGGCGAACGATTCCTACTATGCAAACCATTGCGTGGAAAACCGGCACCAGCTACGGTTTCCGCGACGCCTGGGCAATTGGAGTTACTCCTAAATATGCGGTGGGCGTTTGGGTAGGCAACAGTTCCGGCGAAGGCAAACCGAATTTGATCGGCGCCCGCACAGCCGGTCCCGTGCTGTTTGATATTTTCGACCGCTTACCGGCTTCTTCTTCCTGGTTTCAACAGCCGTCCGGCGTTTTTGTGGAAGCGGAAGTTTGCCGCCAATCCGGTCATCTCAAAAGCCGTTTTTGCGAAGAGATCGATACGGCTCTCATTTGTCCCAAAGGATTACAAACAGACGTTTGCCATTACCACGTTCGGGTAAACTTAACGCCGGACGAACGTTATCGGGTGTATGAAAGTTGCATCGGAACAGAAGCATCCCTGCCGGCGAATTGGTTTATACTGCCGCCGGCCTGGGCGTGGTATTACAAACAGCATCATCCCGAATACAAGACGCTTCCGCCTTTCAAACCGGGATGCGGGGAAGACGGCGCTCAAGCTATGCAATTTATTTATCCCCAAGGATATGCGCATATCCTGCTTCCTAAGCAATTGGACGGTTCGCCTGGTAAAATAACCTTCGAACTTGCACATGCTAACCGGAATGCTACGGTCTTCTGGCACATCGATAACGAATATGTGACGGCAACAACCGATTTTCACACCTTATCCGTAACTTTATCTGTTGGTTCTCATTCTATTACGGTTGTAGATAATGACGGAAACACCGCTTCTTGCCGGATTGAGGTCGATGCTACTTAGTTAAACTTTATTAAATTTCCCTCAACCTTCTTACTGTGTATTGCAAAGTACCGATTTAAACATACCTTTGTAACCGTTTAGAAGAATGAACGTCTAAACGCAAAGAGAATGCAAATAATTTTTGATGAAAAGAAAACATTATTATACAAAAGGATGATAAAACTGGAACATATTAATAAAACGTATTACAGCGGCGCCCCGCTTCATGTGTTGAAAGGGATTGACCTGAACATCGACAAAGGCGAAATGGTTTCCATAATGGGCGCTTCGGGTTCCGGTAAATCAACGCTGCTTAATATTTTAGGTATTCTGGATACCTACGAAACGGGCAACTATTATCTAAACAATGTTTTAATCAAAGATCTGAGCGAAACGAAAGCGGCATCGCTCCGCAATACGATGATTGGGTTTATTTTTCAATCGTTTAACCTGATTGGTTTTAAAAATGCGGTGGAAAACGTGGCGTTGCCTTTGTATTACCAAGGCGTCGGCCGTAAAAAACGCAACCGCATCGCTATGGAATACTTGGATAAAATGGGCTTGAAAGAATGGAGTCATCATTTACCCAACGAATTGTCGGGTGGCCAGAAACAGCGGGTGGCCATCGCCCGCGCACTGATTGCCAGACCGCAAGTGATTCTGGCCGATGAACCAACCGGCGC
>JAITAH010000050.1 GCA_031284225.1 Dysgonamonadaceae bacterium
TGTTTTCCGGTTTCGGAAGATAAAAATCAATAAACACATTATCCATTGCATGCTTGCTATTGCTTTTATTTGCATTATGTTTCATATTCCCCGAATCCGGGGACCCGTCAAAAACAGGATTCCTTTCAACCTCTATTTTGTTACATCGCAATATTTTGCCGAAAGAGAAGAAGCGTTGACCGAAAGACCTGCTTTATCCGAATCTACGACCTGCGAAGAAGAGAAAAATTTAACTGTCGTCTTTGTCATTGGCGAAGCGCTTCGATCCGATCATTTGGGTATCAATGGATATGAAAGAAATACCACGCCTTATTTATCTAACGAAGAGATTGTTTCTTTTCCCCATATTTATTCGAAATACACCTATACCGACGCCAGTTTAGCTCATATTCTGACCCGTGCCGACAGCGTTCATCCGGATTTAGGTTATAAAGAACGTTCTTTTATCGATTTATTCAAACGGTGCGGATATTATACCGGCTGGCTGGCACATCAGGAACCCACCAAAAGTTATGTCTATTTCATGCACGAGTGCGATACGCTGATTCATATTAATGCAAACAAATCGCCTTACGTTTTCGACCGGTGGACGGATGACGATATGCTTCCGGCATTCGACGCTTTGCTGGCCGAAAAAGAACGAAAAGCATTGATTATCCTACATACGATCGGATCGCACTGGTATTACAACTCGCATTATACGGACGAATTTGAACGCTTCACCCCCGTTACAAAAAGCCGGATTGTGAGTTCCAATACGCAGGAAGAAATGATTAATTCCTACGACAACACCGTTCTCTATACCGATTATTTCCTTCATGAACTGATTGAACGTTTGCGCGATAAAAAGGCCGTTCTTTTCTATTTATCCGATCACGGCGAAGCTTTAGGGGAAGACGGGGTATGGTTACACGCCGCCGATGCGCCGCCGATGCATCATCCGGCGTGTTTCGTTTGGATGTCGCCCTCATACAAAAATGAACATCCCGAAATGTACGATATGCTGCAACAGAATAAAAACCAGCGCTACCGCACCGATTTTCTGTTTCCTACGATTACGGAAGCGGCCGGCATCCAAAACGATGGAATGAATCCCCAACTCAGTTTGTTCCGATGAAGCGATGCGCCGTTTCCCTCCTGTGTCTTTGGATGGCTATCCCTGCGTCTGCGCAACTGTCCCCCACGGAAATCTCGAACAGCGTGATGAACTTACCGGCTTTACGGAATTATCTTTTCATCCTGAAGGCGGACGGCGATACAACCTTCGGCGTCGGACCATATCCGATTCGATACCGATTGTATTTTATTTTCCTCGCTCAATAATGTAGTCGATCATTCGCGTAAGCGCTGTTTTGGCTTCCGAATCGGGGAAAAGCGCCAAACATTCGAGGGTTTCGGTCTTAATTTCCTGCATTTTCCGGTAGGCATACTCGATCCCGCGCTGTTCTTTGGCGAAGGTGATCAACCGCTGAATATTTCCGGTGGAAAAGTCCTGTTTTTGAATGATTGCCCAAAACGGCGCCGATTGTTCTTCCGGCGCTGTCTGTAAAGCGTGAATCAAAGGCAGCGTAATTTTCCCCTCGCGGATATCGTTTCCCGTTGGTTTTCCCAATTCGCCCGGATCGAAATAATCAAAAATATCGTCTTTCAGTTGAAAACAGAGGCCCAGATTGTTTCCGATCGTGCGGAGGATTTCCGTTTTTTCCGCATCGGCGCCGACAGAGAGAGCGCCTATTTCGGAACAGGAAGCCAGGAGCATGGCGGTTTTTTTCCGGATCACTTCGAAATAGCGTTGTTCGTCGATACGGATTTCCGAAGAAGCCGCTAATTGCGCCAATTCGCCCACGGCCAGGTTTTGCGCCAAATGCGCCAGAATATGGAGCGCCCGCATATTTTCCGTTCCAACGCCCTGTACAATGGCTTGCGAAAGAATATAATCGCCCAACAACACCGCCCGGCGATTATCGAATTGCGCCATCACCGACGGCTGCCCGCGGCGTTCGCGCGTATCGTCCACCACATCGTCGTGAATCAATGTGGCCGTATGCAACAATTCCAGAATAACGGCGTATTGCAAGGTTTCCGGAGTAACTTCGCCGCACAATTTCGCCGATAAAATGAGGATCAGCGGACGAATCTGCTTTCCTTTTTTAAGGGAAATAAAATCGAGCATAGACCGGAAATCGTTGACGGGAGTGTGCAGCGCTTTCCTGTAAAGTGCGTCGAAGGCTTCCAGCTCTTTCTGCACAAGTTGAGTAATCTGTTGTAACATATCGGAACAATTTCGCTGCAAAGGTAAAAAATATATGTTTTTTTTCATACCTTTACCGCCAATAAACGTTGATTTTATTATGAAACTGTTTTTGTTAGATGCTTACGCCTTGATTTATCGCGCTTATTACGCACTCATCAAGGCGCCTCGGATCAATTCGAAAGGATTTAATACTTCGGCCATTTTCGGATTTGTCAATACGCTGGAAGATGTGTTGAAAAAGGAAAATCCTACGCATATCGGCATAGCGTTCGATCCGCACGGGCCTACGTTCCGTCACGAACTGTTTAAAGCCTACAAGGCGCACAGGGAGGAAACGCCGGAAGTGATCCTCCATTCGATACCGATTATCAAGGATATTATCCGCGCCTACCGCATCCCGATTCTGGAAGCGCCTTATTATGAAGCAGACGATATTATCGGGACGATCGCCAAAAAATTCGCCGGCGATTTTCCCGTTTATATGATGACGCCCGACAAGGATTACGGGCAATTGGTCGATACCAATATTTTTGTTTACAAGCAGAAGCACGGCAACTCCGAGTATGAAATATGGGATGCGGAAAAAGTGAAAGAGAGATACAGCTTGACCCATCCCCTACAACTAATCGACTACATGGGACTGATGGGCGACGCCGCCGACAATATTCCGGGCTGTCCGGGCGTAGGCGAAGTTACCGCCAAGAAATTGATTGCCGAATTCAACACCATCGAAAACCTGCTGGAACACACCGACCAACTGAAAGGCGCTTTGAAAGAAAAAATAGAAGAAAACAAAGCGCTTATTCTTCTTTCCAAATATTTGGTAACCATCAAAACGGATGTGCCGATCGATATTGACCTTCATACGCTACAACGGAAAAAAATCGATGAACCGGCATTGCTGAGCCTGTTCGACGAAATGGAATTCCGGCAATTGTCGGCCCGGGTTTTCGGCGAAGTGCAAGCGGGGCCGGCGGTAATGAAAAAACAAGGCTTCCAAACTTCCCTGTTCGATCAGCCGGAAATCGAAATGCCGGTCGAAGCGTATAATTACGGCTTGTACAATTTGCGCTCCTCGCCGCACAACTATTCGGTATTGGACGATGACGCGAAAATAGCCGATTTGATAAAACGCATCCGGGAACAACAGTCGTTTACGTTCGATACCGAAACAACCGGGCTCGATCCGCTTTCGTCCGACCTCGTCGGCATCTCTTTCGCTTTGAAGGAAGGCGAAGCCTTTTATTTTCCGGTTAGAACGGACAAACCCGACAAGATTCGGATCCTTATCGAACCTTTTAAAGAAGCGCTCGAAGACAAACAGATTTTGAAAATCGGCCAAAACCTGAAATTCGATATCAAGGTATTGAAAAAATACGGCGTCTGCGTGGACGGCCCGATGTTCGATACCATGATTGCCCATTACCTCATCAATCCCGAATACCGGCACAATATGGATTATTTGGCCGAAACGTATTTGCATTACCGCACCATTCCGATTGAAAATCTGATCGGCAAAGGCAAGGGCAAAAAGCAGATATCCATGCGTCAAGTCCCTTTGGAAGACATTGTCGATTACGCTTGCGAAGATGCGGATATTACGCTGCAACTGAAAAATGTTTTTGCAGAAACCGTTAGCCAGGAACCCTGGAAAAATTTGTTTTATAATATCGAAATACCGCTGGTTTCGGTGTTGGCCGATATGGAAATAACCGGCGTCCGCTTGGATACTCAGGCGCTCCGGGATTCGTCAACGGTCTTAACGCAGTATTTAGATCAGATCGAACGGGATATTTTTCAGTTGGCCGGACAAGAATTTAATATCAATTCGCCCAAAATGGTCGGAGAAATACTGTTCGAACGCCTGAAAATTACCGATAAGATCTCAAAAATGAAATCGGGACAATATTCTACCAACGAAGAAGCGCTGGAAGGCCTGAAAGGCAAACATCCTATCGTGGAAAAAATCATGGTATTCCGGAAAACCAAGAAACTGCTTTCTGCGTATATCAATGCTTTGCCTGCGTTGATTCATCCGGTGGACGAAAAAGTACATACGACTTACAATCAGGCTACTACCTCGACCGGACGGTTGAGTTCGACAAATCCGAACCTGCAAAACATTCCTATCCGCAACGAAGAAGGGAAAGAAATCCGCCGCGCCTTTATTCCCGATCCCGGTTGCCTGTTTTTTTCGGCCGATTATTCCCAAATCGAATTACGCATTATTGCACATCTGAGTCAAGACAAAAATATGCTGGAAGCGTTTCATAACCGGCAGGATATTCATGCGGCTACGGCAGCCAAAATTTTCGATATCCCCCTCTCCGAAGTTACCCGCGGCATGAGGCGCAAGGCCAAAATCGCCAATTTCGGAATTATTTACGGTATTTCCAATTTCGGATTGGCGGAACAGTTGCACATTGCACGAACAGACGCTAAAGACTTAATCGACGGGTATTTTGCCTCTTTCCCGGAGGTCAAAGACTATATGGATCGGTGCATTGCCTTCGCTCTCAAAAACGGGTACGTTGAAACCATTTTCGGCCGCCGCCGGTTTTTACCGGATATCAATTCCAGAAACGCCATCGTGAGGGGGTATGCCCGGCGAAACGCCATTAACGCGCCGATACAAGGCTCGGCAGCCGATATTATCAAAGTGGCGATGAACAGGATTCACCGGCGTTTCCGGCAAGAAAACCTGCAATCGCGAATGATTATGCAGGTGCACGATGAACTGAATTTCAACGTCTTCCCTGATGAACTGGAACGGGTGAAACTTATTGTTGTTCAGGAAATGGAACAGGCCGCCGAATTACGGGTTCCGCTCATTGCAGAATGTGGCGTAGGGAAAAATTGGCTGGAGGCGCATTGAATACACAAAAAGAGAATGTGTCGGATTTTTGACACATTCGCTCTTGTGTATAAATTATTTT
>JAITAH010000008.1 GCA_031284225.1 Dysgonamonadaceae bacterium
CGATCAGCGCTTACCACCGGCTCAATCGCCGTCGATAACGCTTTAAAAAAATTTATTTTTTTAAGAGGTGTATATCGAGAGTCTCTCTCTCTCTCTCTCTAACATTTCTCGGAGAACATCCAAATTTTCTTCGTTAATTATCGTTAATTTTTTCATCTTTTTTTCTGCTGCCTTTTTACTGTTTCTGTGCTTCTTTACCTGCTTTTCTGCTGTTTTTATTCGTTCTTTTTACCCTCAAATATTGTAAAATATTTTATTATAATCGACCAAGTATTAACGTTTTATGATGGCAAATGCAAACTGCTTTTTTTAATAGTACAAATATTATACCAACTTTTTTGATGCGGGCAGTATTTGTCCTGTACCCCCTCTCTCTAATGGACATTGAGTTCTTAACTTCCAAATTTTGCGAACAAGCAAAATTAACGCCGATCCGGACAAGTAGATGATTGGATATTAATGGTGGACAAAAAACACAATTCGAGGAAAAGAGCGGATTTCCAGTTGTTTTTCCATCGGAGAATGTTTACTTTTGTATAATATCGAATACAAATTATGTCAAAACAGCTCCTTTGTCTGCCGTTTATAGGGTTGTGCTTGTGGATACAAACAAGCGCCGTTCATGCTCAAGGAACATTTATCGACCGCTATAACATTACCTATATCACTATGGACAACGGGTTATTGCACAATTTTGTGGACAATCTTTACCGCGACAAAAGAGGATTTCTCTGGATCGCTACCGGCGGAGGCGGCCTTTCGCGTTACGACGGCTATGAATTTATACAGTATAATACAACAACTAATCCGGTCAAACTCAAAAGTAATTTTATTTATGGAACCGTCGAAGATAAATTTAACCGTTTATGGATCGTATCTGAAGGCGGTATCGATATTCTGTCGCTGGCTTCGCTGCAATTAACGTTCCCTCACGACCGGACGGGGTTGTTTAACCGGTTAACCGGTTGTTCGGCAATAGGCGTGATTAGCGATAGCCAGGGATGTATCTGGTGCTATTGCGGAGATACTTTGTATAAAATCCGCTTCGATAAAAAAGGGGATATCGACGAAATTTACAGGCTGCCTTCCGTTTCGCTCAATATTCCGGTAATCGCTCTGGACGATATGGATGAAGACGGCAATATTTGGGCGGGATTGGAAAATACTGTTTGTAAACTGTACGAAGGCGAGAATGGACAACTGATAGCCAGTCCCATCATTCCGAGTCTGGTTTTGGAACCGGGCAGTATCATTTCTTCTTTTCAGTTGAAAGAGAATGAAGTATGGATTGGAACCGACCGGGGACTTATCCGCTACAATAAAAACAGCGAACAAGTGAAACACTACCATTACGAACGAAACCGGATGCGATGCCTTTCCCAAAATCACGTAACCGATTTGGCGATTACAAACGACAAACAACTACTTGTCAGCACTTTGAGAGGAATAAATGTTTACAATGCCATGACCGACGATTTTGAACTGATTACGCTCAATAATGCTTCGCAGAAAAACAGTCTGAATTCCAATTTTGTTAATTGCCTGTTAGTGGACGGCAACCGGATATGGGTAGGTACCGAAACCGGAGGCCTTAACAAGATGATACCGGGTAAATTATCGGTGCGCAACTACATCCACAGCAACGACAATCCCGCGAGTTTGTCCGACAATCCGGTTAACGCCGTATATGAAGATGAGAAAGGGTATTTGTGGGTAGGCACGGTGGAAGGCGGATTAAACCGGAAAGAACCGGACAGCGACCGTTTCTCGCATTATACGGCCGAATCGGTTTCCGCTTTGAGCCACAATTCCGTAAGCGCCATCATCGCCGACCGGCTGGAGCGCTTATGGGTAGGCACTTGGGGCGAGGGTATCAGTATTTTAGATATCAATCATCCGGAACGCCGGGCGATTCAATACATTTCGTCGCAGAACCATCCGAATTTTCCGGTCAATTTTGTCGGCTCCCTTTGCTACGATACCTTGAATAATGGAATGTGGATTGGTTGCAATCCGGGAATTTTCTTTTACGATCTGTCCGCCGAACGGTTAATCATGCCCTTTGACAGCGCTATTGCGGAAAATATCTACGGCGTTATCGGTTCTGTAATCGACCGCGAAAATCGGTTGTGGATGGGCTGTATGAATGGAATGTATGTTATCGACTTACATTCTCGTTCCGACCAGGGTTTTTCATATCGTTATTTTCCTTACAAATTAGACCGGCCGGATTCGCACATGATTGAAAAAATCACTTGTTTTTGCCTTTCGGACAATGGTACGCTCTGGCTGGGCAGTAACGGATACGGCATTTATCAATTCGTTCCGGATGAGAAAAATTTTGGCCGTTTTATTGCTTATACAACCGAACAGGGATTGATCAACAACAATATCAAAGGAATATTGGACGACCGGAAAGGTTATCTGTGGATTAGTACCAACAATGGTATTTCCCGTTTCGACCCGTCGAACAATCGTTTTACCAATTACACCACAGAAGACGGACTGGCAAGCAATCAATTCTATTGGAATGCGTATTGCCGCTCGCAGACAGGCGGACTGTACTTCGGCGGACTGAACGGATTGACCGTTATCGATCCCGGTCGCAACCCGATGCAGCATACGGCCTATAAAGTCGCGCTTACCAAATTGCGAGTCGCTTATAAAGAGATTATTCCGGGAAATCGTTACATCCATTCGGATATATCTATGACCGATATTTTGCGCTTGCACGAACGCGACAAATCGTTTTCCCTGGAATTTTCGGCCTTGAATTACGAACCGCAAATATCGGCCGTTTACAGTTATCGCCTGGTGGGCTTCGACGACGATTGGGTGGACGTTCCCGGCAGTCGCCGTTTTGCTTCCTACACCAATTTATCGGCTGGAAAATACGTTTTTCAAGTAAAATATATTCCGGAAGGACTGGACGCACAGGAAGTTCCGGTAACAGAATTAACAATTGTCGTACAACCTTATTTTTACAAAACCACGCTGTTCATTTTAGCCATTATCTTCTTGCTCGTATGCGGCGCCGTTTATTGGTACAAACGCCGCATTTCCGTCCTCAAAAAACAGCACGTAGCAATGGAGAAAAAAATCGAAGAACTGACTATCGACAAATTATCTTTTTTCACCAATATCACGCATGAATTTCGAACGCCGATTACATTGATTATCGGCCCCATCGAGCGAGCATTAAAATTAAGCACCAATCCGAAAGTCATCGAACAGTTGCATTTTGTAGAACGAAATTCCAAATACTTGCTGTCGTTGGTCAACCAATTAATGGACTTTCGAAAAGTGGAATCCGGCAAATTGGAAATCGTAAAAGTGAAAGACGATTTTCTGAAATTTCTCGACGCTATCGTCTTTCCTTTCGAAGCGTTCGCCGGAAACCGCAACATCCAAATCCGCAAATATTACCGGCTGAGTTCCCCCGAATTCTTTTTCGACCAGGACGCCATGCAAAAGGTGATTACCAATTTACTGTTCAATGCCGTTAAATTTACTCCCGACGGAGGAAGCGTAAGCATTTACGTTACCTCCTTCTTCGATAAGGAAGTCCAAAAAGACAAACTGTTCGTTAGCGTCAAAGATACCGGAACCGGAATTGCCGAAGAAGATATCGACAAGATATTCAATCGTTTTTACCAATCGAAAAATCATGTCAAATTTCCGGTTTACGGACAGAGCGGCACAGGCATCGGGCTTTATCTTTCCAAACGGCTTGTCCAATTGCACGGCGGAAATATTGCCGCCCGAAACAACCGGAAAGCCGGAGCTACATTCTACCTCGCGTTGCCGGTTTCGACCGAAGAAGAAATGCCGGAAGCAGATAAAAACACGAATTCTCTGACCAACCCTCTTTCGGAAGACGCTCCGATCCGGTTTTCGCTCGGAAAGCAAACCATCCTCATCGTCGAAGACAACAAAGATATGCGCGATTACATCCAATCGATCCTTTCCGACAACTACAACACGCTGGAAGCGGAAAATGGAGAAAACGCACTATCTATCCTGTCTGAATCGCATGTCGATTTTATTATCAGCGACTGGATGATGCCGGTCATGGACGGATTGGAACTTTCGCGGCGGGTAAAAGAGAATTTTTCCATTTCGCACATCCCGTTTTTGATGCTTACCGCCAAAACCGCTCAGGAAGCGCGTCTCGAAAGTTATCGAACCGGTGTGGACGAATACCTTTCCAAACCCTTCAGCGAAGAATTATTGCTCGCCCGAATTACCAACATTCTGGAAAACCGCAAACGATACCAGCAACAATTTGCTCTCAACATGAATGTCGAAACTTTGCATATCGACGAAGAATCGAGCGATAAAAAGTTTATTAATAAAGCTTTGGAAGTTATCAAAGCAAATTATAAAAATTCTTATTACGAATCCATTGATTTTATTGAAGCCATGGGCGTCAGTAAAAGTCTGCTCAATAAAAAGATGCAACACCTTACCGGCCAATCGATCGGTCAGTTTATCCGTAACTATCGTTTGAATATAGCCTACGAACTTATTGAGAAAAACCGGATTACTAAAAATATGAATATTTCCGAAATCGCTTATGAAGTAGGTTTTAACGATCCCAAGTATTTTACACGTTGTTTTACCCGGCGATTCAATATTACGCCAAGCAGTTTATTGGAAGGAAACTAAATCTATCCACTATCTTAATCCAATTGTCCGCCTTGTTTAACCTATTCCTCGCTTACTTTGCAATTATATTAATTTTTAATTTCGGTATATCATGAAAAGAATTTTTACTATCCTTTTTTTTCTGGGCGTAGCGCTGTCTAATGCAAACGCCCAAACATTGCTTTATTCCAACGATTTCGAACAAGGCGTTAACGACGCCGCTATTATCGGAAACGGAGTAATTGAAGACAGCCAACATTTGTCGTTTGGCAAAGTGTTTCACAATGCCGCCGGAGGGCAGGCCATTCGCGCCAATTATTTGCAATTGCCCGCTACGATTTTCGCCGATTTGCAAACGGCGGCTACTAATGCCGTAACCATTTCGTTCTGGGTAAATAAAGGAACGGCAGTCGATTATTTCTTTACGCCGCTTTTTTCCGCCTATGGCGCAGCGCCGGCGAATGGAACCAACGCATGGCCAATGATGATACTTCAAAGCCGCGGAATCGTGCAGGTAAATAACGCCGGCTGGTGCGATTTCACCGACGCCCAGAATGTAACCGGCGTAAATACGGTATCGACCGTATGGTTGGACGATGAACTCTGGCATTTTTATTCCGCCGTTTTCACGCCCAATAATGTAAAAGTATATATCGACGGTAGGGTGATGAACGAATGGAACCTGACCGGCCTTGAAGCCGGCGGTTCGACAAGCGGTTTGTTTACCAACGGTTCGGCATTGACTTATATCTGTTTGGGAGGAAATCAGGCTTGGGATTGGCCAGACCCCGATCCGGCTTACCTGTTCGACAAATTACGGATTCATGCCGATGCGCTGACAACAGAACAGATTGAAGCATTGATTGCAGCCGACAATTCCACAGCTATCCCCAACATTTCGTTGGAAAACATTCGCATTGCCTACGATGCGTCCGCCCAATTGATTTCCGTCAAAGGATTGAATGGCGGAGAAAAGGTGGAATTAATCAGTATTTTGGGACAAAAAACAAGTATTTCCCATCCGTCGGCAATTCCCACCGGAAATTTAAGTCGGGGCGTTTACATTGTAAGAATAAGTAAAGGCAACGAATGGAAAACGCAAAAATTACTGCTGAGATAAAATCACTTAATCCGATAGTAAATAGTCGATTTTCGCAAGCTCAAATTGCGAGGGCGAAGCCCGAAGCAATCCAGTGATTGACAAATATTCCGGGCGCTTCGGTTTAGAAGAATGCTTGCCCAAGTCTATGCCGAATACTTGGGCAAGTTTTTTCAACGCTTGACTGCGAGCAGTTGACTCAAGTATTTTCATTTTATCCACTATTCTAATCCATTTGTCCACCACCATACCCATATTCTTTTTTTAAGTTTGTAGCGTAAAAATACTTTAAATTTAATAAATCATGAGAAATTTTTTAACATTTGTTTTAATGTTGCCCTTCCTCTTTTCTGCCTGCCAAAAGTGGGGAGAATGGGATGATCCCGCCGGCAATCAGAAAAATCCGGTACCGCCGGACGCTTCCGTCAAAGTTATTGCCCATTTTCCGTTTGATACGGATTTAAGTGCAATAGATATCGATATAAGCGGAGAAACTACGATTTTGACCGACGGAACGGAACCGGAAATTGTAAACGATCCCTTCCGAGGCGAGGTATTGCATCAAAAAGGAAGCTATACCCGTTTCAAAAACCCTATGCAAGGTCTTTATGTGGCTCAAGGCGTTTCCGTAAGTTTTTGGACAAAAATGCCTGAGATAGATCTGCGCGGAGCGTTATTTTCATTTAAAAACGAAGAAACGACGAGCGCGCTGTTTTTTACCGGAAATGCCTGGCTCAACTACCAAGGCGCAACGGATGCATTTGAGATTAATAATCCTAACGCTACGGCAACAGACGCTTTACTTGCCAACCAGTGGCATTTTATAGCGGTTACGCTCACTCATGACGGTTACCAGATCTATGTGGACGGAGAAAAACGATATGAAAACACGGCCGGCGACTTCGATTATTCCAATATGGTCGATTTGATAACTACTTCGCCCTATTTCTATTTGGGATACGGATCGCCGGCAGAAACCCAAGAAGTCTATTTTGACGAGGTAAAGATCTATAAAAATAAAATTTCATCGTCAGAGGCACAACCGGTTGTAACGCTTCCCGAACCCATATATCTACATACTTTCGACGTGGCCAATGTATCTACTATTGTGGGAGGAGGCAGTTTCGTTCCTGTTACGGAGCAAGAATTTGGAGTCGTATTCCAAAATGCAACCGGAGGCATGCGCGAAAATTACCTGCTGTTGCCCGAAACCGTACTGTCTCATTCCGTCGAAACCAAAGCGTTAACGGTGGGCGTATGGGTCAATGCTTCCAATGCAGGCGCATCTTCTGTTTATATGTGGTCGCCTTTGTTCACTGCCTACGGGGCGGCTCCCGTCAATAAAGAAAACACCTGGCCGATGCTGGCTTTGCAATACCGCGGCGTTGTACAGGTAAATTGCGCCGGATGGTGCGACTTTACGGATGCACAGAATATAAAAGGAGTCAACACACTCTACCATACGGCAAACGACTGGCTGGTTGACCATCATTGGCATTACTACACGGCTACTTTTACCGAAACCACTGCAAAAGTTTTCTTCGATGGCGTAGCGGTCAACGAATGGCAAGTCAGCGGTAGCGGCGCAGGTTCGGAAGTCAAAGGATTGTTCAGCAACGGAGCCGATCTGAAATACATCTGTTTGGGCGGCAATCAAGCCTGGAGCTGGAGCGATCCCGATCCCGGATTTATGTTTGACGATATTGCTATCTATAATGTGGAATTGAGCGCAGAGCAAATCGCCATGATCATTGCTGAGAAATACGGCTCCAATAAATAAAATGTTAATTTTTAAAGATACTGATATATGAAACATATCGTTTTAATCCTGTTACTTTTTTGTACAATTACCGGGGTGTTTGCGCAAAACAAAATGGTATCCGGCGTGATAAAAGATTCGCAGGGAGAAGCCATGATTGGCGTAAGCGTATCGGAAAAAGGCACAGGAAACGGCGCCGTTTCCGATGTGAACGGCGCTTACCAACTGAATGTACGGGCAGGAGCCATACTTCAGTTCAATTACGTAGGTTATGTAACCGTCGAAATTACGGTAGGTTCTGCAAACGTTTATTCCGTTACCATGATGGAAAATACGCAATTGGAAGAAATTGTAGTCGTGGGATACGGTCAACAAAAGAAAGAATCGGTAGTGGGCGCTATATCGCAAATCAACAATATGGAATTGTTGAAATCGCCCGCAGCCAATATTTCTCAAGCCATCGCCGGTAAACTTCCGGGGGTGATTACTTCGCAAACTTCCGGTGCGCCCGGTAGCGACGATGTAAGCATTTACATCCGCGGACGAGCTTCTTTTGCCGGAGACGGTCAACCGCTGATTCTGGTGGACGGCGTCGAACGCCCTTTCTCGCAAATCGCTCCCGACGATATAGAAACCATCTCGGTACTGAAAGACGCTTCGGCAACAGCCGTTTATGGTGTTCGCGGCGCGAATGGCGTACTGTTAATTACCACCAAGCGCGGCGTCAACCAAAAACCGACCGTCAGTCTGACAGCCAACTTTCAGGTACAATCGCCCACTCGTCAGGATAATTATCTGGACGCCTATCAATCGGTCATCCTGTTGGAAGAAGCCCTGAAAAACGACGGTTTGCCTTCCCAATTTTCGGCGGCAGATTTGGATATGTACCAGAAATCGTCGGCCGGACTTTTATCCGGAACCGAATCCATGCGGTATCCGAATGTGGACTGGTACGATTATGTACTGAATGAAATCGCGCCGGCGCAACGTTACAATATAAATATTCAGGGCGGCACCCAGCGAATGCGGTATTTTGCTTCGGCAGAATATTATAATCAGGCCGGTTTGTTCAAGAATTTCAGCGCCGATCAATACGGCAACAGTTCCAATTCCTCGTATCAACGCTATGCGTTCCGCGCCAATTTGGATTTCCTGGTAACGAAAGATTTAACGGCTTCTATTAATTTCGGAACCCGGTTTGAAGAACGACAAGGGCCGAATACCAACGATTACAGTTCCGGATTCAGCGAAGTGTATTACGAACTGAACCATACGCCCGGCTGGCTATTTCCCGTCGCTTACGAAATCGGAAGCGGAGCGGACAAACAAACGCTTTACGGCGGAAATTCGCAGAATCAGAACAATATTGTCAGCCGGTTGGCCAAAGGCGGATTTTACCGGCAAACCAACACGATCAACGAAACCAATTTCATTGTTAATTACAACATGGACTGGTTGACGCAAGGTTTATCCGCCAAAGCAATGCTTTCGTTCGATTACGATTCGTGGTATCGCCGGCTCTTTACCGCCGATTTCGCGACTTACGAATTATTATCATACGACAATGGCGTTTATAATTTTTCTAAATACAATACCGACACGGAATTAGCTTATTCCGGAAACAATCAAACCACCACCATGAAGGTGTATATGGAATACGCTTTGAATTATGCGCGCCAATTCGGATTGCACGATGTATCCGGTCTGTTGCTCTACAATCAAAACGATTACCGATACCAGGCCGACTTGGCGAAACGCTACCAAGGCTTGGTGGGACGTATCACTTATGGTTATGATAATCGCTACCTGGCGGAAGTCAATTTCGGTTACAACGGCTCGGAAAACTTTATGAAAGGTCGGCGCTTCGGGTTCTTCCCTTCTTTTTCCTTAGGTTGGCGATTGAATAACGAATCGTTCATGGAAACAACGCAGGATTGGCTGGATAATCTGAAACTGCGCGTATCCTACGGCGAAGTGGGTAACGACGAA
Source organism: Dysgonamonadaceae bacterium (assembly GCA_031284225.1). The sequence goes on from JAITAH010000008.1 coordinate 9,495, forward strand.
TACCGCGTCAACGGCGCATTGCAACGCTTTCTCTATATTCCCGTCTGGACACAATTGGGAACAGCATACGTTTTCGGCAACGGTGGAGCGCAAGGCGGTATTTATGAAAGCCAGTATCCCAATTATTTCGTAACCTGGGAACGCGCGAAAAAATACAATGCCGGTATCGAATTCGGGTTGTTCCATAACTTATTATTCGGAAGTGTGGATTTGTTTACGGAAAACCGGAACGATATCCTGACGCAACGACTTTCCTCCCCGCAGTGGGTAGGCGTAAATATTGCCGCCGCTAATTTGGGAAAAACCAAAAACAGCGGGTTTGAAATCGAACTTTCCCACCGCCATCACCTTGTTCACGGACTCAATTACTCGATTAAAGCGAACTTTACACATGCAAATAACCGGATTATCTCCATGGATGAGCCGGACGCAAAAACCGCTTATCGAAAACAGGAAGGACGCCCTATCAGTCAGTATTTCGGATTAGTGAGCCAAGGGTTTATTACTTCCTCCGATTTGGAAAATCCGGATTTCCCTGTATCTTCTTTTGGAGACGTCAAAGTGGGCGATTTGAAATACAAGGACATGAACCACGACGGCTTTATTGACGAACGCGACATTACTTTCATCGGATACAGCAATATTCCTGAAAACAGCTATTCGGTTACCTTGGGATTGGATTGGAAAGGACTTGCTTTCAGCGTCATGTTTAACGGCGTCGATCACGTATCGCGCTATTACGACGCCGAAGCCATGTACGCGTTCGTCAATGGCGGGAAAGTCAAGGAACTGCATCTGCAACGATGGAATCCCCAACTGTCCGAGAGCGAGAATCTGGCAAAAGCGCAATACCCGCTTTTACACTACGACCAATACGGCGCTCACAACCAACGGGAAAATTCGTTTTTCCTGCAAAACGGCGCTTTTATCCGGTTAAAAAACATAGAATTGAGTTATACGATTCCTCGCCGGTTCACGAAAAACTGGGCAAATGAATTACGTTTCTATGTAAATGCCAATAATTTGGTTACCTGGGATCATTTAGACGGATTGACAGATCCCGAAAGCAATGGTTCTAATACATACCCGATTATGAAAGCAGTGAATTTCGGAGTTAATGTTAAATTCTAATATATGATATCATGAAGAAATCAATCTTATATATGCTTTTCTGTTCGTTTGTCGCAGCGCTCGCTTTTTCTTCCTGTGAAGATATGTTCGGCGATTTTCTGGATAAACAACCCAGCAACGAATTGACGGAAAAAGAAACATTTTCCTTGTGGACAAATGCATCCAAATTCCATTACGATACCTATAATTTTCTGCGTAACGGCGCCGGACGAATCAACGACTCGTGGATGGACGCTGCCACCGACTTGGCGGAAACCAGCTACTCGCAGTGCGGAACACGATACAGTTTCAACGTGGGCAACTATTACGCCAGCGCCGGCGCTTCGGAATTAACGGATACTTGGGAACATTATTACCGAGGCGTCCGGAAATGCAACATGCTGTTAGCTCATATCGACGACGTACCGAAAGCGGCCGACGATACGCCGGAAATCTACGAGATGAACAAAACAAATTTCAAGTCGGAAGCTCGTTTCCTGCGTGCCTGGTTTTATTGGGAATTATTCCTGCGCTACGGTACGGTTCCGGTCATCACCGATGTGCTGGATCCCGACGGAGACTTATTGACGGGATACACCGAACGTCCAAGTAATGAAACATTCGTTAATTTCCTCCTCAGAGAATTAACCGAATGTGAAAGCGGATTAATGGATAAACCCACCGAAAACGAACGTATCGGACGCATCTGTAAACCGGTGGCCTCCGCTTTACGGTCAAGAATCATCCTTTATATGGCCAGTCCGAGATATCAGGTAAAAACCTGGCAGGAAGCAGCCGATGCAGCGCTTTCGTTTATAGATATTTACGGCAGTCAATACGGTTTATATCGGGGAACGGAAAGCGTTGTTCTCTTACCCGCGCATGCCGGCAATAACGAAGTGATCTTCTGGCGCAACGACACTCAAATCGGATGGTCGGATATTTACAACGATACGCCGGTAGGCGAAGGCGGACGGGGCGGCTTATGTCCTTCCCAAAATTTAGTAGATATGTACGATATGGCAAACGGTCAATCGCCCTTTACGGAATACGACGATACCGGCGCGCCGGTTTACAATGGAATATCCGCGCCTTCCGTGTCTTCCTCCGGCGGATACAACGACAACGACCCTTATACCGGACGCGACCCACGGTTTTATAAAACCGTACTTTATCATCAGTCCGTTTGGAACAACAGCGTCATCAATGTCATCAAAGGCGGAAAAGACAATCCTGTGGGAAACGCCAACGCTACGCCTACCGGCTATTATGTGCGGAAATACATTCCGGAAAATATCTTGTACAACAATCACAGCAATACCAGTTTCCGAAACTGGATTTTCATCCGATACGCCGAAATTCTGCTGAATTATGCAGAAGCCATGAACGAAGTAAAAGGGCCTTGTCCAGAAGCATTTAATGCTTTGCAGGAAATCCGTGAACGTGCCGGAATAACCGCCAACGTAGCCGGTCGTGCCGATTTGCAAACCCAGGAAGCTTTACGCAAATTCATCCGCAAAGAACGCACCGTCGAACTGGCTTTTGAAGACCATCGCGCTTGGGACGTTCGCCGCTGGAACGTAGCCGTTGAAGCGCTCTCCCGCCCTATCTACGGCATGGAAGTAGCTGCCGGCACAGGAGGAAACCCGGTCTATACCCGCAAAATTGCTCAAAACAGAATATTCATGGAAAAAATGTACCTCTATCCGATTCCCGAAACGGAAGAATGGAAAACAGGAATTGCTAATAATCCGGATTGGTAAACAAATAAATCGAATAAATTATGTGGAAAATCAAATATACATTCATTTGGGTCGCGGCGCTGGCAATACAATCGCTATATGCACAATCGCCAAAAACGTTAGACGGCCGCATTGTTGATGAAAACGGTCATCCGGTAGCAGGAGCTATCGTCAATGTCGCGGAAGCCAGCCGGATCACTTTGTCCGGCAAGGACGGCTATTTTCATCTGAAAAACGTAAAACCGGGCGACGAAATCATCGTAACCCGTCAAGGTTATTTCCCTGCTTCGGTACCGGCGGATTTTTCGGACAATTTCAATGTGGAATTGAAAGTCGATAACGACGAATACAAACACGCCACGCCGCTTCCTTTCAGCCGAAAAGAAAAGAAATTCGTTACGGAAGCAACATCCGTCGTTTCCGGCGAAGAACTGGAAAAACATCCGGTTACTGTATTGCAAAACGCCTTTACTGCCACGCTTACAGGTGTAGAAACGCTTGAAATGCAGTCCGAACCCGGATGGTCGGAATCGGCGATTTACATTCGGGGCATACACACGATGAACACCGGCGCCCGCGCTCCTCTCATTATTGTGGACGATATGGAGCGGGATTTATCTTTTCTCGACGCCTATTCCATCGAATCGGTTACCATTCTGAAAGACGCCGCCTCTACGGCGATTTACGGAATGCGCGGAGCCAACGGCGTAATCCTCGTAACCACTAAACGCGGAAGCGTAGGAAAAACCAAAATCAATTTCACACAGGAATTCGGTTATCAAACTACCGCCGGCATACCGGAATCGCAAAATTCCTACAACTACGCGCTAACCCGCAATCAGGCGTTGTATCTCGATGGTCTGCAACCCGAATTTTCGGACGAAGATATCCAACATTACTACGAAGTCGCTAACGGCACGCTCGACCCTTCGTTGAAATACAAATATTTCAACACCAACTGGCATGATGTGATGTTACGCGATTTAGCGCCCCAACATCGTACCAACCTATCGGTCAGCGGAGGAAACGATCGCGCTAAATATTTTGTAACCTTTTCCTATCTGCGGCAAGAAGGTTTATACGATACGCAATGGACGGAATGGAACGATGCTTATTCGACGCAACAAGTATTAGACCGTTTCAATCTTCGTTCCAATATCGACCTGAATATCAACAGATATCTCAACGTATCCATGGATTTGGGCGGACGCATCGACAATATTTCCCAACCGGGAATCGACGTCTGGAACCTCTTTACCTGGGGCGCGGGCGAAAACAAACCGATTTTTCCCGTATTCTGTCCCAACGGTAGTTTCTTTATGCCCACCGAAAGCGACAGTAAGAACGGAGCGGCGCAAATTGCCGGACGCGGAATAGAGAATAATCGCCGTCGTAATCTTTATACAAACGTTACGGCGAGCGGCGATTTAAGCGCTCTGACCCAAGGGCTGAAAGCCAAGTTGACGGTAGGTTTCGATTCTTATGAAACATTCCAGTCCGTGCAACGGGCGGATATCGACGTATATTCCTACAACTACGGCGCAACCGTCAACGATCCTTCGGAATATACCTATACCCGTATGCGCACAGGTATTGCTTTGCCGAATCCAAGCACAACTCCCCGGGATTATTACTACAATATCAACATGCGCGCCGGATTGGATTACGGCCGCACGTTCGGGAAACATGCAATCAATGCACAGGCTTTTATCCGCACTTACAAAAACGTGGTTCGCGGACAAAATTCTTCCAATCGTTACCTGTCCTACAATGCGATGGCGACTTACGTCTATAATAATCGCTATATCCTGTCGGGAAATCTCTCCTACATGGGTTGCGATAATTTTGCTCCCGACGAACGTTTCGCCGTATTTCCGGGTATTTCTGCCGGCTGGGCGCTTTCCGAAGAATCCTGGATGAAAAACGCCGGATTCAATCTGTTGAAGCTACGCACTTCCTACGGCCGGGCGGGACAAGCTAATATCGGAGTCGGCCGCTACCCATTCCAGGGAACTTACATGGAAGGAAACGGATATAACTTCGGAACCTCGCAAACGTCTTGGCAAGGCGCTTACGAATCGGCTACCGGAAACAAAAACATCCGATGGGAAATTTCCGATATGGCAAACATCGGATTAGACTGGGACGTCGCCCATAAAAAGTTCTATGGAACAGTGGATGTTTTCAAAGAATGGCGTTCTAATATCCTCGTTACACGTTCCACTATTCCCGAAGGTCTTTTTGGCGCAAGCGTTCCGCAAGATTCGTATGGAAAGGCCGAAACGAAAGGTATTGAAACCACTTTGGGACATGCTTATAAAATAGGAAACGTCAATTACTTCCTCGAAGGTCTGTTAACGTATAATATCAATAAAATTACGGAAATGGACGAGGTGGCTCCCGATTATGACTATCAGGCGCTTACAGGACAACGCATTGGCAGTATTCTGACCCTGAATTGGGTACAGTGGGCTTCCGACCCGGATTTAATCCCCTCATCTCATCAGGATGCTATCGACCATCCCGAAAAATACCCGTGGCACGCGGCAGGAAAGTACAAATTGGGAAATGCGGTGTTTGAAGATAAAAATAACGACCGGATCATCGACAGTTACGATAAATATCATATCGGCTTCCCTTCGGCTTCCGATAACCGTATTCCGGAAATTGTTTCAAGCATAAAGGCCGGTTTTGAATTTCACGGGTTTGACGCAAGGGCAATCCTTACGGCCTATCTGAACCGCACGGTGGAAACGCGCGAAAATATGGACGCCGGTTTTGGCTGGGGCGGTACTTCAACGCATGCCGTAACAAATACTTGGGGTTATTACACCGACGACCCGACCGACTCGCGCAATATCAATGCCAAATATCCGCGCCTGTCCACCTCTTTCAGCGATATCGACCGGAATTATCCCTACAACCAATCGACCATCTGGCTGGTAAACGGCGATTTCCTGTCATTACGCAATATCGAAGTCGGCTATTCGTTACCGGAAAACCTGATTTCCAAACTTTTTATGACGAAATGCCGCATCTATTTCAGCGGATACAATTTACATGTATGGAGTCATTTACCGAAAGGGTTTGACCCGGAAAATCCCACTAATTATATTTGGGCTTATCCGAAAACAAAATCGTTTTCCATTGGTATAAATATCGGATTTTAAAACAATTACGAAGATGAAACACAATATAAACAAACAAGGTCATGGATTTAGTACATTAATTGCAATAATCCTGCTCATGGCCGTTCAGACAGGATGCAGCGATTATCTGGACAAGGAATACGATGCGTCTCTTTCCGAAGAAAAAGTGTTCGGCAATCAAACGCTGACCAGCGAATTTCTAAGCAATATCTACACGAATTTACCGGACGGAATTGCCGGCTATGCAGACGACCAGTTTTTAGGCGCTTCGCGCGATTGCATGACCGATAACGCCACTTCGTTCTGGGGATTACATTATTTCAACAAAATCAATCTGGACGCTTATACGGCAGCCGATCATCCGTTGCTCGGTTTCTGGAATACCGACTTTTCCGGTATCCGAAAATGCAATACTTTTCTGAAAAATGCCAAGGCAAGTATTGTCGGCAATGCTACGCTCGCCGGCGACGATAATCATCTGTATGATCGCTATTGTGCGGAAGCGCTTTTGCTTCGGGCTATTTTCCATTTCGATCTGGTGTGCTGGTTCGGTAATGTTCCGATTTTGGGCGAAGATGAAAACGGCGAACCGATTATATTAGACATGAACAATCAGGCGCAAATGAACATGTCGCGGCAACCGGCCGCCGAAGCGTTGCAATGGGTAGCCGACCAATGCGATGCGGTAAAAGATTTGTTGCCTTTCCGCTACGGCAACGAAGACATTAATTGGGGACGAGTGAACGGAGCTACAGCTTATGCACTGAAATCAAGGGCGTTACTTTATCGAGCTTCGGCTTTGAACAATCCGGAAAATGATCGATCGTACTGGACGGCCGCCGCTCAGGCAGCCCTCGATTTTATCGCCAAAAATCAAACGCAAAGCAAACCTTACAGTTTGTATGCGACTATCAGAAATGTTTCTACGAAAATCCGACTTACAACAATGAAATCATTTTGTCGCGCTCGCTCTGGAACACCAACCGGATTGATTTGCAATTGTTGCCTCCCGGATTTACCGGTTCCGTATCGGGCGCCGGACGCACCAATCCGACGCAAAACTTTGTGGACTGCTTCGAAATGAGCAACGGTAAACGCATTGACGAAGCCGGTTCGGGCTACAATCCGGCCGATCCCTACACGAATCGCGACCCGCGCCTGGAAGCAACCTTATTTCATCACGGTTCAATATGGGGACGCGCCGATCAAGGCGAACAACGCCGGGTGGACATTCATTTCAATTCGGCAACCGATAAAGGCGCCGACTATCGCGAATCTATGGGTGGAACTTATACCGGCTATTACCTGAAAAAATTCGTTAATCCGGATTTAATTCTTAAAGCGCCTCAGAATTTCCCACATTCCTGGATCATCTTCCGCTATGCCGAAATCCTGTTGAATGCAGCGGAAGCCATCAACGAAACCGACGGGCCGGAAACAGCTTACTCTTATGTGAACCAGGTGAGAAACCGCGTAGGTATGCCGACTTATACCAATCTGTCGCAGGAACAATTTCGGCAACGCATCCGGAACGAACGCCGGGTGGAACTGTCATTTGAAGACCATCGCTTTTTTGATTTACGCCGCTGGCGGCTCTATGACGGAGTAACGGCTCCAAATGAATTGTCGAAACCCCGCTACGAACAGTTGTTGAATATGTATGGCGTGCAGATAACGGTTTCAGGCAATCAACCGGTCTATACCTTTACCGGCGCTCCGGGGAATCAGGGAAACGATATGGATCTCCGTGTGTTCAACAATCCGAAAAATTATTATTTTCCGATCCCCGACAGCGAAGTCAAACGCGCCCCAAATCTGGGACAGAATCCGGGCTGGGAAGTAAATGCTAATTAGTTAATGAATTAAATAAATGAATAAATGAAAACCGATGCGAAAAATTATAAAAAACAGGCACATATAGCCCTGAAATACGGATTCTTCTTTTTAGGAGCATCGCTCATTTGTTCATGGCAAGGGTGTAAAGAAGATCCGGTTAATCCGGAAGATCCGGGAGGAATTGTCGTTGTCGATCCTCCCGGTCCGGGCGATTCGGAAGATAATTCTTTGGATCTTTTCGTAGCGCCGGATTACAGCGACGATTATGCGGCTATTGCCGCCTGGGGCGAACGCAACAGATGGAATTTAGCGAATGTACACGACCCAACGGTGGAAAAATGCGGCGATTATTATTACATGTATCAAACCGACGCATCCTATGGAAATGCTCACGAAGGGCATGGGCATTTCTTTTGCCGCCGTTCCAAAGATTTGGTGAATTGGGAATTTCGGGGAGCTACTCAAAGCGACGTACTGCCTTGGGTAAAAGATACGTTGAACAATATGCGTTCCCGCTTGGGATTACCGGCTATCAATAATCCTTCTTACGGATACTGGGCGCCGGTAGTTCGCAAAGCCGGTAATAAATACTGGATGTATTATACCATCGTAATCGATAATTATATCCAAACCGGAAAATCCGCCACATCCGCCAATTTCGATTATTCGTGGACGGAACGCGCTTTCATCGGTTTAATGGAAACCGACGATTTGGCAAGCAACCTGTGGACCGACCGGGGAATGGTTGTGTGTTCTTCTTCCGACAGGGGAACGAATTGGTCGCGTCCCAGCCTCAACAACTGGGATGCTTACTTCAAATGGAATGCTATCGACCCTTCGTTTATTATTACCCCCGAAGGAGAGCGCTGGTTGATCTACGGTTCCTGGCATTCCGGCATTGTCGCCTTACTTTTAGACCCGGAAACGGGTAAACCCGCACATTTGGGCGATCCCTGGGCGACCGGCGCTTTGCCGGATTACGGCACACGTATTTATACGCGCGACGGCAATAGTCGCTGGCAAGCCTCCGAAGCCCCGGAAATCATTTATAACGGCGAAACCGGTTATTATTACCTGTTTCTGGCCTATGATGAATTATCGGTCGCATATAACACGCGCGTATGTCGTTCACGGTCCATTACAGGCCCTTACACCGGTTATAATCATGCCGACGTCAGCGCAGGAGGGAACGTTTATCCTTTGTTGACGCATCCCTACCAATTTAATCGACATTCCGGATGGGTAGGGATTTCGCATTGTTGTATTTTTCAGGACGGCGACGGCCATTGGTATTACAGTTCACAAGGACGTTTACCTGCTAATACGAACGGGAACGCTTACAGCAACGCCATCATGATGGGACATGTCCGTAAAATCCGATGGACAGACGATGGTTGGCCGGTGGTCATGCCGGAACGTTACGCAGCCGTTCCGGATGTATCCATCCAAGAAGATGAGTTGACGGGAACTTGGGAACATATCACATTGAAATATGCGATCGGTAAACAACAAACCTCCCAAACGCTCACATTAGCAGGCAATCATACGGCTACGGGCGCTTTATCCGGCGCTTGGTCGTGGGATTCCGGTAATAAAATCTTGACTATCGGCAACCAAAAACTCTATGTGGAACGCGAAGCGGACTGGGAAGCCTCGCCTCGCCACCATACCTTAATATATGCAGGCCTCAATTCGTCGGGAGAGTCTTTATGGGGAAAACAGAGCAGATAATGTGAAAACGGCCGCTTTGTATTACTCATCTCGGCAAATGCTGAAAGAAATAGTTGAATGCCGTAGCTACCTCATCTGTCGGGACACTTGTCAGACGACTTAAAAAGGTTTTGTGTGTTCGGCTATTTAACCAATTTTCTAACTCCGCACGGTCTTCCTCTGATAAGAGAGGTAACCAAAACCGCTACCTCTTCTGCCGATAACTTTTCTAAATCAATCGTTTTAACTCCTTTATTATACTGTTTACGACTACCAAATTATATAAAGTTTTGATGTGCGCTTCAAATAATCTCCCCCGACCAGAGCCGTTGCAAAAAAACATTCCAGGGAAGCGCCGATACATTTTCTACCAAACGCGGATAAGGGTCATTCGTTACCAGAATCAGTTTTTTCACCGGATATTCTTCGGCAAACGCTTTCAGGCCTTTCAGGTGACGGTTCGTTACCGATACAGTCGATTTGACGTCTATGGCAACTTCGTGGTCGCCCAATACAAAGTCGATTTCTATTTGTGAAGCTGTTCGCCAATACGTTACAGGATAATTCAAATCGGAATACCGGCTGTGGGCGTATATTTCCTGATAAATAAAATGCTCGAAAACTTTTCCGAAAATTTCGTTCCCAAAATCTATTTTTCCTCTGTTCAACAATGAATTAACAATTCCAATGTCGAAAAGATAAAACTTGGGCGCAACTATCACGCGCCGCTTGGGATTTTTTTGGAACGAAGGCAAATAACGTCCCAGCAAAGTATCTTCCAAAATTTGGAAATATTCCTTTACGGTCGGTACGCTGACGCCTGTTTCGGATGCAATATTGCTGTAATTAACCATTTCGCTGTTGGTAAGAGCGGCAATTTCCAGAAAACGACTAAATGTAGCCATGTTTCGTATTTTGGCTTCCGCTGCAATTTCGTCCCGGAGGTAACTCCCTATATATGCCGACAACATTTTTTTTGGATTATTGGCGTCGTAATGTTTTGGTAATAAACCGTTGTTCAACGCTTTAATTAAATTAAATTCGGAAATTTCCCTGCTTGTCAGCGGATATAATTCATAGCGCAACGCCCTGCCTCCCAAGAGATTTGTACCGGAATGAAGGATTTTTCGCGGACTTGAACCGCTCATGATAAAACGGATTCCTTTATTGACAATCAGCCAGTGAATCTCGTTCAGTAAAGCGGGAATTAATTGTATTTCATCGATGATTACCAACCGGATAGCGGGATTTTCCAAAACGATTTCCCTGATAAGTCCCGGATTTTTGGAAAACCGTTTGTATTCGTTTGTCAGCAATAAATCGATCAGGAAGGTTTCCGGGAAAAGCGTCTTCAGCAACGTGCTTTTTCCGGTTTGCCGCGCTCCCCATAAAAAAATGCTTTCGTTTTCAGAACCTTCAAATAGTTGCGTTCTTGTGTACATATTATAGATAATAATTTATATTGCTACTTTAAAATATCATGATATTTTAAAGTACGATGCTGCAAATATAATTATTTTTCAGGCAATTAGCAAATAATGATGGAAAATCAAACAAAAATGTATTATGTTCCCCGTTTTCGATTCGTATTAAATGGTTACACTCAATATCCTGTTTATCGGTTCTAATAAAAATAAATTTTTATTATTCTTAATTCTCTGATTTTTAAAAGGAAAATGTTTAACTTTGTCCGATTTCAATCATATATGATTGAAAATAAGTTTTCTGTTTAAATAATTAAAGGCTGCTTGTGATAAATTGGGCGCTCAAACGTAAAGCTAAATTAATTGGTATATGACTCTAAAAAATTTTGTCGAAAAATATGACAAACCGGGCGCCGTGGTAATTCTTGAAGGCAAGCGCAAGGTTCTTCCTGAAGATGAAGAAAAAATCGAGCTATTTGGAAAATTGATTGCAGAAAAAACCCAACACATCACGTTTCGCAGCGGAAATGCGCTTGGCGCCGATTACTGTTTCTCGCGAGGCGTAACGGCTGTCGATCAGAAACGTATGCAAGTGGTAACGCCTTATTCGGGACATCGTCAGAAAAC
>JAITAH010000155.1 GCA_031284225.1 Dysgonamonadaceae bacterium
CAACACAACGTTATTCCCGACACTTGCCAGTTTACGGTAGATGTGCGAAGCAATGAGTTTTACAGCAACGAACAACTGTTCGGATCCATTGCCGAACGCTGCGGATGCGAAATACAGGCGCGTTCGCTCCGCCTCAATTCGTCCCGGATAGCATTGAATCACCCCATAGTAAAACGGGCGGAAAGCTTGGGGTTAAAACCGGCAGGCTCCCCTACCCTGTCCGACCAGGCGCTGATGCCTTTTCCCTCCCTGAAAATCGGGCCGGGAAGCTCCGCCCGCTCGCATACCGCCGACGAATTCATTTGCCTTTCGGAAATAGAACAGGCAATACCCCTATATTTTAGCTTGTTGGACGATTTACAGCTATGAAAATTCAATTCGTCAAACACAACGAGATCGACAAAACAAGATACGACCGGTGCATCCTCGACGCGTCCAACGGCGCTATTTACGCCATGTCCTGGTATTTGGACGTGGTAGCGCCCGGCTGGCAATTATTGGCGACGCCCGATTACACCTGGGTCATGCCGCTCCCCGGAAAAAAAAAGTTCGGCATACCTTATTTATTGCAGCCGTTGATGTGCCAACAGTTAGGAATATTCTCGCCGGAAAAAATCAGTAAAGAAATTTATCTGCGTTTTCTAAAGAAAATTCCGGCCGTCTATTGCATCTTGCAGTTAAACTCCGGCAATCTGTTCGATCAGAAAGAAGTGCGGCCGAACTATCTATTGGACCTCCGTCCGGATTACAAAACCGTTCAAAGCCGGTATCACGCAAATACGCGCGTCCAACTGAAAAAAGCCGGCAAAGCCGGATTAACGATCGACGGTACAACCGATCCCTCGGAACTCCTCGAATGGACGCAACAGCAATCGGCGTATTACACCGGAAAAGTATGGGATATAGCGCAAAAACTGTCGGTACAGGCACAGAAAAACGGAAGCCTGCATGTACGTTGCGTACGCGATGAAACCGCTTCGGAAATCCTGTCCGGCGTTTTCTTTTTTCAGTGGAAAAACCGTTTTTATTATTTGACGCCCGTTTCCTCGTCCAAAGGCAAACAAACCGGCGCCATGCGGCTACTCGTAGATCGTTTCATCGCCGAATGGGCAGGCCAAAACTACTGGATTGATTTTGAAGGCTCTGCCCTTCCTTCCGTAGCGCAATTCTACCGAAGTTTTGGCGCATCGCCCGAATGGTATCCGGTGTTCAGGAACCGTATCGCCCAAATCTTTTCTTAATCGCTATTCATTTGAAATACTTTTTGTATTTTTGTACCAAACATCCGATATGAATAAACCGTTAGCAGAACGAATGCGCCCCCATTCATTGGACGACTATGTCGGTCAAAAGCAGTTAGTCGGTCCGGGCAGCGTGCTCCGCAAAATAATTGATGCGGGACATGTTCCATCATTTATTCTGTGGGGACCTCCCGGAGTGGGAAAAACGACTTTGGCTAAAATTATTTCCAAGCAATTAACCCTTCCGTTTTTTACGTTGAGCGCCATCAATTCCGGTGTGAAAGAGGTGCGGGAAATTATCGACAAAGCCCGGAATACGCCAATTTTCAACAACATCCGCCCCATTCTGTTTATCGACGAAATTCACCGTTTCAGCAAATCTCAACAGGATTCGCTGCTCTCGGCTGTGGAGAGCGGAATCATTACGCTCATCGGCGCTACTACCGAAAACCCATCGTTTGAAGTGATAAGTCCGCTCCTGTCGCGCTGCCAAGTCTATGTTCTGAAAAGTCTGGAAGCGGACGATTTGCTGCTTTTGATGAACAAAGCGCTGAAAGAAGATAGCGAATTAAAACAAAAGAATATCAAAGTCGAAGAAACGGCCGCCCTGTTACGGTTTGCCGGAGGCGATGCCCGAAAATTACTGAATATCTTAGAACTGGTTATCGAAGCCGATGAAGGCGAAGAAATTGTGATCACCGATCAAAAAGTCATCGATCGCTTGCAGGAAAATCCCGCCGCATACGACAAAGACGGCGAAATGCACTACGATATTATTTCTGCTTTCATCAAATCCATTCGAGGGAGCGATCCAGATGGCGCCATTTACTGGCTGGCACGCATGGTGGCCGGCGGCGAAGATCCTAAATTCATCGCCCGCCGTTTAGTGATTTCCGCTTCGGAAGACATCGGCCTGGCCAATCCCAACGCTTTATTGCTGGCAAACGCCTGCTTCGACGCTATTAATAAAATCGGCTGGCCGGAAGGACGTATCGTTCTGGCAGAAACAACTGTTTATCTGGCCACCAGTCCCAAAAGCAATTCCTCTTATCTGGCCATTGGAAACGCTTTGTCCGAAGTTGCGGAATCGGGCAATCTGCCGGTGCCGCTCCATCTTCGCAATGCGCCCACTGCGCTTATGAAAAATCTCGGCTACGGAAAAAACTACAAATACGCCCACGATTATGCGGGTAATTTCGTAGAACAGGATTTCCTGCCTAAGCAGCTTAAAGGCAAAAAATTCTGGACGGCGCAAAACAATCCGCAAGAATTAAAGATACAAGAACACCTGAAAAATCTTTGGAAAAATGATTCGAATCCCACAAAAAAACCGTAACTTCGCGCCCTCAATCAAGGATATTCAATTCTAATATACATACAATATGAAAAAGTACAATTTTAATGCAGGTCCCTCCATCTTACCTCAAGAAGCGGTGGATAACACGATTCAAGCAATCAAAGATTTTGCAGGAACCGGGTTAGGATTGATGGAAGTCAGCCATCGTTCAAAAGAATTTCAAGCAGTCATGGACGAAACGGTTTCTCTGTTCAAGGAAATACTGAATATCCCCGAAGGCTATTCCGTATTGTTTCTGGGCGGCGGCGCCAGTCTGGAATTTTGCATGATTCCTTACAATCTGCTTGAAAAGAAAGCGGCTTACCTCAACACCGGAACCTGGGCTAACAAAGCGCTGAAAGAAGCCAAACTGTTTGGCGAAGTTATCGAAGTAGCCTCTTCCAAAGAAGCCAATTATACGTATATCCCCAAGGGTTATACCGTTCCGGCCGATGCGGATTATTTTCACATTACTACGAATAACACCATTTTTGGCACGGAAATTCATGAAGACATTGATTCCCCTGTGCCTTTGGTGGCCGATATGTCGTCCGATATCTTTTCCCGTCCGGTCGATGTATCCAAATACGCGCTGATTTACGGAGGCGCTCAAAAGAATTTAGCGCCCGCCGGCGTTACATTCGTCATTGTCAAAGATGAAATTCTGGGAAAAGTCAGCCGTCCGATTCCTACCATGCTGGATTACCGGACGCACATCAAAGACGGTTCGATGTTCAACACACCGCCGGTAGTGCCGATTTATGCCGCACTGCAAACCCTGAAATGGTTGAAAGCGCTGGGAGGCGTCGAAGAAATGTACCGCATCAATCGGGAAAAAGCCGGACTGCTGTACGACGAAATCGACCGCAATCCGCTGTTCCGCGGAACAACCGCCGTCGAAGACCGTTCGCTGATGAACATCTGTTTCGTGATGAACGACGAGTACAAGAATCTCGAAGAAGATTTCTACAAATTCGCTACCGGCAAAGGCATGGTGGGTATCAAAGGGCATCGCTCGGTGGGCGGTTTCCGCGCTTCAACTTACAATGCGCTTCCGAAAGAGGCAGTTCAGGCGCTCATTGATACGATGCGGGAATTTGAACAACAACATTCTTAAATTAATTGATATGCAAACCATTGATAATTTTAATTTTGCAGGACAAAAAGCGTTTGTGCGCGTAGATTTTAATGTGCCTCTGGACGATACGTTCACGATTACGGACGATACCCGCATCCGGGCGGCAATTCCTACTTTAAAGAAAATTCTGGCCGATGGCGGAAGCGCAATCATAGGTTCGCATTTAGGTCGTCCGAAAGGCGTGGAAGCAAAGTATTCGCTGAAACACATTTTGCCGCGCATCTCCGAATTGTTGGGCGTGGATGTTCAGTTTGCCGGCGATTGCCTGAGCGCTGAAGCGACGGAAAAAGCCGCTGCCCTGAAACCCGGAGAGGTTTTGGCGCTGGAAAACCTCCGATTCTACGCAGCCGAAGAGGGGAAACCCCGCGGACTGGCCGACGACGCCGGCGAGGATGAAAAAGCCGCCGCCAAAAAAGCAGAAAAAGCCCGTCAGAAAGAAATGGCCAAACAACTGGCTTCTTATGCAACGGTTTATGTGAACGATGCTTTCGGAACGGCTCACCGGGCGCACGCTTCGACAGCGCTGATGGCCGATTTTTTCGACGCCGACCATAAACTGTTCGGATACCTGATGCAAAACGAAATCGACGCCGTAGAACGGGTGCTAAAAAATACGGCACGTCCGTTTACAGCCATCATGGGCGGCTCGAAGGTTTCGTCCAAGATTGAGATTATTGAAAATCTGTTGTCCAAGGTAGATAATCTGATTATCGCCGGCGGAATGACTTATACATTTACCAAAGCGCTCGGCGGTAAAATCGGCAATTCGATTGTCGAAGACGACAAGCTGGATTTGGCATTGAGCCTGATTCAACACGCCAAAGACAACGGGGTAAAGCTGGTGTTGGCGGTAGATACCAAGGCGGCCGATTGTTTCAGCAACGACGCTCAAACCCAAATCGTTCCCGTCGATCGGATTCCGGACGGCTGGGAAGGCTTGGACATCGGCCCGGCTACCGAAAAGATTTTCGCCGAAGTGATTGAAGCTTCCCAAACCATTCTTTGGAACGGGCCTACGGGCGTGTTTGAATTTGATAATTTTGCAGGCGGATCGGAAGCCGTAGGCGCAGCCATTGTCCGGGCTACTGAAAAAGGCGCTTTCTCGCTGGTAGGCGGCGGCGATTCGGTGGCTTGCGTCAACAAATTCGGCATTGCCGATAAAATGAGTTATGTATCGACCGGCGGCGGCGCCCTGCTGGAATTTATCGAAGGCAAGGAATTGCCTGGAATTAAAGCGATTCGGGGGTATTAATTGCCAACGAAATATCGAATGGTTACTATAAAATGAACCCGCCGTCATCCGGGAAAACAGGATGGCGGCGGGTTTTTTGAATACGCTCAGCCCGCCTTTGCCAACTATTGTTTGAACGGTTCCGCTTTAGGAGAAGGAATAGATTGAACAATGCGTAAAAAGTCTCTGCACTTATCGGCGACTCCGGTAAACAACCGTTTTAACGATTTGCGAAATCAATTGGCATTATGATTTGTCCTAAAATTTCTTTACAGTTTTTTACTATTTGTCCTGCTATTGCTTGACATTTTTATTTTAATTCTGATATTTCTTTACAGTTTGTAAAAGCAATCATATTTTTTGATTTGATTATCATTTGATATGATTTTGATACGCCTGCGATTTTTATTAGTCTGTGTATAAGTGCAAACTTTTATGTATTTTTGCATTTTATTTATATATTGATGAAATATTTCTTTTCAATAACGATTGTCTTACTCCTTTCTTTCGCTATCGGTGCGGCGCAGGAAAAACGGGAGAATCCATTTATAGAAATGGCGCGTCAACCATTTGCGGCGTATTGCTACAAACTGGATTGTTACCACAGTCTTT
>JAITAH010000168.1 GCA_031284225.1 Dysgonamonadaceae bacterium
GAAACTTTCCAGTCCAAGCATGTATTCGACAATCGTCCGGCGACGCTCGACATACAGGTCGATGCACCGGCGGACGACTTCGTTATACGGTAATTCAATAATGTTATTCAATTTGGATAACCGTTCGGCATATACCGCGTCGCTGGCGGTAACGGCTTCGCTATAACCTGGATGCGCATTTTGATCCACGTAATATTTCACATGCCAGGCATTCATCAGACTGTCCAGATCCATGTCCCAACTTTCGGGGATGAATTGCGTTTCGTCTTCCACATTTTCGATGGTAACGGGCGATTCGTCCGGTTCAGGAAGTACCGTCAAGGGAGGAACGTCTTGCGCGAGAACGCCCACCGTTCCGGAAACTAAGAGTAGTAAAGAAAAAATCGTTCTATTCATATTGTATTTATTGTGTATTGTGTTTATTGTGTTATTCATTCGTAAAATCAAATCAAAAAGTGATGCTGCACTGCAATCCGAAAGATCGGGAACGAGAGGCGGTTCGATCAAAGAGCGCCGGTTCCATCTTGAAACTCAAATCCTCGCTAATGTCGAATTCAAACAATTGCGCATCCACGTAAGCGTCTATCATGATGAGGAAATACACGGCTGCCGAAATGATATAGCTCAATTCGAGATTCCGCCGAAAATTATCCCGTCCGTCTTTCAGCCGACTGGAAAATCCGGTCAGCGCCGACGTATTCCATGTTTCGGGCTGTTCTTCGGTTCCTCCGTAATAGCTGTAATTGTAAGCTTTCCACGTGTTGGTTTCGGGATTATTATCGAAGAGATCCCGATAAGCGTCCTTATATCCCTGATACTGGGTTCTGTTCCACGTAATGGCATATACGCAACCGACGGCGCCGGCATAAACCAGGGGCAATTTCCAGTATTTCCGGTTGTAAACCTGTCCCCATCCGGGAAAAAGGGCGGAATAAATCACGGCTTTTGTCGGATTCGGCTTAAACGCTTTCACTTCCGGCAGGCCGGGCGTCGAATCGATCGCCAATGTATTCGAAAACGTAACGAAGCTCTTGGCAATCTCTACACTGTCATCCTCTAAAAAAACGGTATCCTGCGCCTGTAATGGCGCCGAAAGAAACCCTGTAATTCCTAATATCAATAGAATATTTCGTTTCAAAATCTGTCTGCGAATTGTTTTGTTGATTGTTTGATTAGGCAAAGGTAATACTTTTCAAAAAAAAATGGAAGATTCCGTTTGTATTCTTGTGAAATCTTTCATCGGAGCGCTATAAAGCGATACAAAAAGGCGGCACAGCAACGCTTTTCGGCGAAGCGATTGAGCGGCTTTTGCCGAGTGGATTTTGTGTTGCAAATGGGTACTGACGTGATACCGGCTTATTTTCATCTATCTGTTGCCTTTTTTCGTACCTTTGCAGCATGGAATTGGAATACTCATATATACAGGACAAACTGTCCGGGCCGGTGTTCGACGTTCTGACCGAATCGGCTGACGCGCTGGGGTTGGAAACTTACGTAGTGGGCGGGTTTGTTCGGGATTTATTGCTTCGGCGAACGTCGAAAGACGTCGATGTGGTTTGCGTGGGTAGCGGCATCGCGCTGGCGCAGGAAGTGATGAACCGGCTGGGCAAAGAGGCAAAGTTCTCTTTTTTCAAGAATTACGGAACGGCGCAAATCAAATACCGCGAGGTGGAAATCGAATTTGTCGGCGCACGGAAAGAGTCTTATACGCACGATTCGCGGAATCCGGCGGTGGAAAACGGGAGCTTGCAGGACGATCTGAACCGGCGCGATTTTACGATCAACGCCATGGCAATCTGCATCAACCGGGCGCGGTTCGGAAAATGGATCGACCCGTTCAACGGCTGGGGCGATTTGGCGAATTGCATTATCCAAACGCCTTCCGACCCGGACCGGACGTTCAGCGACGACCCTTTGCGCATGTTGCGCGCCATCCGCTTTGCCTCGCAACTGGGTTTTTTTATTGCCGAAGACACGTTTGAAGCCATCGAACGGAACAAAGACCGGCTTTCGATCGTGTCGCAGGAAAGGGTAGTGGACGAACTGAATAAAATCGTCCTCTCGCCGCGCCCCTCCATTGGGTTTGAATTATTGGAACAAACCGGTCTGCTCGCAATGATTCTTCCCGAACTGACGGACTTGAAAGGCGTTGAAACAAAAGAAGGTATCGGCCATAAAGACAATTTCAGCCATACGCTGAAGGTGTTAGACAATCTCTCGAAAACAACCGACAAACTCTGGCTGCGTTGGGCGGCTCTTTTTCACGACGTAGGAAAATCCCGCGTCAAACGTTTCGATAACAAGTTGGGTTGGACGTTTCACGGACACGAATACAAGGGAATGAAAATGCTGAAAGGGATTTTTCAACGGATGAAACTGCCCTTGAACGATTCGTTGAAGTACGTAGAAAAACTGGTTTCCCTGCACATGCGTCCCATTGTTTTGGCCGACGACGAGGTAACCGATTCGGCCATCCGCCGCCTGCTGTTTGAAGCCGGCGACGATATCGAC